>DAINRH010000005.1:0-52119 GCA_036741905.1 Methylobacter sp.
GGCATATTCATCAAAGCCGAAACCTTCGGCCATCGCCATCTGCGGTTTGCGCGAGCGTCCGCTAAAATCATGCAATTTTTCCCGGTCGACCCAGCCTTCGCGTTCCGGCAGGGTTGCAGGCAAATTCTTGGCGCACAAAGGCCGCAATAACAAATCATCGGCGCCGGATTCTTTGGATATGATCGGCATCGTCGCTTTGCGTTGCGACATCGGACGCTGGCCGATCACTTCGCCGGTGATGATGAAGTCGAAATCGTTTTCCACTATCCATTGCTTGGCCTTGTTAACCATGAAAATCTTGCAATCGAGACAAGGATTCATATGCGCGCCGTAGCCGTGTTTGGGGTTGATCAGCACGTCTTTATATTCGTCGATGACATCGACGATATGCAGCTTCATGCCCAGCTGCTCGGCGACCCATAAGGAGTTGTTGCGTTTAGGCTTGGCTTTGTCGTTGGCCCTGATCGCATGGGTATGGCCTTCCACGCAAAAACCGGTGAAGAAGTTAATGCCTTCGACATGGACGCCTTGTTCCATGATGGTTTTCGCCGCCAGCATTGAATCCAGTCCGCCGGAAATTAACGCCACTGCTTTTCTTTGTTTGCTCATATCACTCAAAAATTGGGAAAATTTGCTTATTATACCGGCTTATCTTCCAATTTGGTTTTCAATCGGGAAGGCAGATTAATTCACCACGAAGACACGAAGTTTTTACCTTGGCTTTTCTTCGTGATCTTCGTGCCTTCGGTGATATGTTTTTAAATCAACCAAAATTAATCTTAGCTTCCAAGTCGTTACTAGAATCGGCATTTTTCAACGCCTCTTCCAAACTGATCCGTCCGTCCTTGTACAATCCGAACAACGCGTCGTCAAAGGTCTTCATGCCTTTGCTGCCGCTCGACGTCATGGCCGATTTAATTTCGCTCAAGTCGCCTTTTAGAATCAGGTTCGCTATGTGCGGGGTGTTGATCATCACTTCAATCGCTGCACAGCGCTTTCCGGCCGTATCCGGAATCAGGCGTTGGGAAATAACCGCATTTAAATTGGTAGCCAGGTCCATAAACAATTGCGCGTGATGATCGTGCGGGAACATATTGATGACCCGCTCCATGGCCTGATTGGCATTGTTTGCATGCATGGTCGAGATACATAGGTGGCCGGTATTGGCCAGCTCCAAAGCGGCCGACATGGTTTCCCGATCGCGAATTTCGCCGATCAGGATGACGTCGGGCGCTTCCCGTAAACAGGCTTTTAACGCTCTGGCATAGGAGTCGGTATCCACGCCGACTTCGCGCTGGTTGACGATTGATTTCAGGTTCGGGTGCGAGAACTCGACCGGGTCTTCAATAGTCAAAATATGGCCGGCTGAATTAGCATTGCGGTGGTTGATCATCGCCGCCAGGGTGGTCGATTTGCCCGAGCCGGTGCCGCCCACCATTAATAACAGCCCTCGTTTGGCCATGATGAGTTCCATTAATATATCCGGCGTGCCTAAATCCTTGCCGGTCGGAATGACCGAGGGAATCAGCCGCATAACCAGACCTACGGTTTTGCGCTGAAAAAAGGCGTTGGCGCGAAAGCGCGCGCTGCCGTCCGGCAGGCTGATCGCAAAATCCAAATCTCGGGTCACTAAAAACTCGTCGATTTGTTGCTGGGTCATAATCCCGAATGCGCCCGACTGGGTTAATTCGGGCGTCAGCATAAAATTATCCAGTGCCACGGCTCGGCCATAAATTTTGGCTTTAACCGGCGAACCGACCGTTAAAAACAAATCCGATGCATTCAAGCGGGTCATTTCCATCAGGTACGGCAAAATGTTTAAATCGTCTTCCGGCGCTGCGCCCAGAATTTGATAGCCGGGCGTTTCCGGCTCTTCGGGCTCGGCTTTTGCCGGCGCCGAATCCGGAACGATAAACAGCACCAAGCCGTTATCTTCGACCTTGGCATTAGCCAGAAATTTCTCTCCGTCGGGCGCAGTGCAATTAAATTCCAGCGCTTTATTCCGGACTAACTCCTGCTTCTGGACATCGTCAATCAGGCTAAAGGTGATTTCTTTGATGATGTTTGAGTTTAACTCGTTTTTTCCCAAGGGATATTCTTCCCCGGCTAAGCCCAAGAGCGCCGGAGAACCCGATTTTAAAGACAGGCTATCGGCATTTTTTTCCAGCATTAATTTCAAATAAGGTGTCAGGGTCATGGCAGCATTGGGTTAGGTTGGGCAATGGGAAGCGTTAAAAAATCTACTGTATCAATCGATGAGAAAACCGTAACAGCGTCGCGCTGTCTAAGCCGAATCGGGAGTATGCTTTCGTCTATTCTTCATCTTTCGATTGTAACGAAAGCCCGCCGATCGACCGGTCTTCGCCGGAAGCTAATTTGATCTGCAAGCGCAATTCGTTCTGCGAATCGGCATTTCTTAAGGCTTCGTCGTAATCTATTTTTCCGGCCTGATACAGTTCCAATAAAGCCTGGTCGAAGGTCTGCATGCCCAGTTCGCGGGACTTGGCCATTAACGGCTTGATGCTGGAGGCCTCGCCTTTGGCGATGTAATCCGCAATCAACGGCGTATTTAATAAAATCTCGATGGCCGCGCAACGTCCGCCATCAACGGTTTTAACCAGACGCTGGGAAATAATGGCGCGTAAATTGACTGAAATATCCTGCATCAATTTGGTCTGCCTCTCTATCGGGAAAAAACCCAAAATCCGGTCGATGGCCTGATTGGCATTGTTCGCATGCAGGGTAGCCAGCGCCAAATGGCCAGTCTGGGAGAATTCCAAGCCGTAATTCATAATCTCTTCGTCGCGAATTTCGCCCAACACAATCACATCGGGCGCCTGCCGCAAGGTATTGTGCAGCCCGGCTTCCCAACTTTTGGTATCGACACCGACTTCCCGCTGCATGACGATGCAGTTTTTATGGGCATGCACGTATTCGATCGGATCTTCCAAAGTGATGATATGGCCGTAACTGTTCGCGTTGCGATGATCGATCATCGCCGCCATAGATGTTGATTTACCCGATCCTGTGCCGCCGACCATGATCACCAGGCCGTTTTTGTTCATCATCACATCTTTTAAAATAGGCGGCAGGCCCAATTTATCGAAATTGGGTATTTCTGCGGCAATGACCCGGATAACCAAACCCTGGCAGCCTTGCTGAACATAGGCATTGACCCGGAATCGGGATAGCCCGGCGGGCGAAATGGCAAAATTGCATTCTTGCGATTCTTCAAACTCCTTAAGCTGCTTATCATTCATGATGCATTGGGTAAGAGCCTTGGAGTCATTAGCCGATAATGGCTGCTGGGAAACCGGCGTCATCTTGCCTTTGACTTTGATTGCAGGCGGGAAACCGGCGGTAATAAATAAATCCGACCCTTCTTTATGCAGCATAAGTTTGAGTAACTTAATCATAAAGTCCATCGCTTCTTTTCTTTCCATTGACTTCCCCCTGTATTGGTTAGCTGTATATGGTTTTAGCTGAAATAAGGTAATGCCTTTCGATTATAATTTAAATTTTAAAGATGCCTATAAAAAACCAATGATCCTGGAAAAAGCATTTGCTCCGCGAAAAGCACGAAAAGATTCAAATAGATAGCACACTGTAGACGGCCAGCCGAAGGCTGCATGCTTAAGCGCTGCAACCTATTGATTTATTTGACGGCTTTCGTGTTTTTCGTGGACTAGCCGAAACAGGGCCGATTGTTCGCATGCCGGCGCCATTGCCAGTATTGACAAACACCCAATTTACTGCGCTATATATTAAAAGCCCTGAACAAAAATAGAAGGACAGAAGTTAGATGCTTATCGAAGAAACTCAAGACGATTCAGGCGACTGGATGACAGCATTGTTAAGATCGCCGATTTTTCAACGCCTTCCGCCCACCAATTTACAAAAAATCCTAATGAGCCTGGAGGCCGTCCATTTCAGTAAGGGTGAAGTTATTGTCAGTCAAGGCAGTAGGGGGGATTATTATTATCTGATTAAAAACGGCCAATGCGAGTTAACGCGCCGACCGTCGCCAAACGCAAAAGAGATCAGGTTGGCGCAACTGGCAACCGGCGATACTTTCGGCGAAGACTCGCTGCTTTCCGATGCGCCCAGAAACGTAACGATTACCGCGCTAACGGATATTTCTTTATTACGGCTGAATAAACAGCACTTTGTCTCTTTAATAAAAGAGCCTTCGCTAAAGTTCGTCACTTATCCGGAAATGCAGGAAGCGGTAAGGCAAGGCGCTATATTGCTGGATGTGCGTACGCCGGACGATTATCAAAATCACCATCTTGACGGCAGTATCAATGAACCTTTTTTCTCGTTAAGAATGCAGCTTAAAACATTAAATCGCAACCGACCGATCATTGTGGTTTGCGGCGATGGAAAAACCAGCGAGGCCGCGGTATTTTTACTGCTCCGCAATAAAATCAATGCCATGATCTTAAGCGGCGGAATGGCGGCTATCCCGTCCGCGCCGGAACATCGCATCACCCCGGCCGATGAACTTGATATTATTGACGCCCGTCCCGAAAGCCTTCCTCAAAAGCGCAACATCGGCAGTTCCGGCGGCGCACAGGACCATCAAATACGCTTGCTGCAATCGGAAATTGAAGCGCTCAAAATGACCAACCAACAGCTCAACGACAAATGCATGAAACTGGAGTTTGACAAGCAGCATGCTGAAAAACAAGCCAGAATCCTGCACAAACAGTTGGAGAAATTAACCCAGGTACTCGATAAGCTTAAAGGGCAATGACGACATGCTAAAAAGCCACGGCCTTTTACCCGGATTAATGCTGCTTGGCGTGTTAGGGCTCGGTACCGGAACTACCATTGCAGCGACGGATAGAACAGACCTGAACAAGGCAACTTTCGCCGGCGGCTGTTTCTGGTGCATGGTGGCTGCCTTCGATAATCTACCGGGGGTTGTTGAGGTCATTGCCGGCTACACCGGCGGACATACCGAGCATCCGACTTACGAAGAAGTCTCGGCGGGAGGAACCGGCCACGCCGAAGCCGTACAAGTGTTCTACGACCCTGCTAAAACCGGTTATAGCCAATTGCTGGAAGTCTTTTGGCACAACGTCGACCCGACGGCGGCTGACCGCCAATTCTGCGACATCGGCCCCGAGTACCGTGCGGAGATTTTTTACCATGACACTCAGCAACAGCGTCTGGCCGAACAATCAAAGGCCGAGCTGTCGCTATCCAAGCCCTTCAAGGAACCGATCGTCACCCAAATCGCTGCCGCTTCTGCGTTCTATCCCGCCGAGGAATATCACCAACATTACTACCGCAAAAATCCGCTGCGTTATCGGTATTATCACTACACCTGCGGCAGAGCCCAGCGCTTAAAAGAATTATGGGGAAGCACGCCCAAACAATAAGTTCAAGTCCCTGCTCCCTACGGCATTCTCAGTTCATCTGCTTCCGATACAACGGATATTTCCGGTTTTTGCCCTGTAAAGCAATGTGCATGATCTTCATCGCGCCCCGCCATTTCCGAATAATCCATCCCTTAGCGCAAACCGATCCGATAATTCCGATTTTTGCTTTCAGCCAATCCCGAGCCGCCTTGTAATAGGCCTTTAGGTCAGGACCGGCAGGCGAGCTGTCCGTCAGGGTAAAACCGCACTTTAGCAAGCTGATAAGATCTTGCGCCGAGCTGCCGTTGACGCCTATTTGCTCAGGTTTCAGCACTGCCAGCGTGCCGAACAGGCGATCCCATATTGACAAGACCGCTCCGTAATTACGGTCGTGCTGGTCACGCCGGACGGAATGGTGAACGCGATGCAAATACGGCGTAATAATTACCCATCCCAAAAATCGTTCGCCCCGAAATGAAATATTCGCGTGATGCAGCATGGTGAAAAAGATAATTATCGCCTCATTCACAACTAACAACAGGCCTTCTATGCCTAAAACAACCACCGCTATCGCCTTCACGAGGTTGATAATGACTATTTCCAGAAAATGTATCCTGAATGCCGTTGAAACATTCAAACAAGGATCGCTGTGATGCACCTTGTGAATCATCCACAAGCAATCGAAGCGATGACAAGCCTTATGCAAGCAATACAGCAGCAGATCGATAGCGACAAACGAAAGAACGATTTTTCCCAGCGGATTATGGATATGATTGAGCAACCCTTTACCGGAGCATTGCTCGGCCAGCATCAGCAGCGCCGGAACCGCCACTGTCGACATAACAACGCTGTTAAAAGTAAATAATCCGATGTTCGCCCGATAGGACTGCCGCAACTGTTTCGGAAGAATTTTTTCTCTGGGTTCGCAAAACTCGACCATCAAAAAGAGGCTAAAACACAGCAACAGGATATAGGCCGCCACGCCTCCTGCCGACAGGTTTACGGCCCAGGTCAGGTAGGATTGAAGTAAAGTAGTTGAAGATTTAAGTTCGTTTAACATTGTCATCTCCTCATTACAAAACTGACGTAAATTATTAGAGCAAAGTTATCTTAACTAGTGATTATTAGACGGTAATGACTGATCAATTGAGTGAATTTTTCGGTGTTCGTTAGCCGTTGATTGGCCGCTGTTGCGCATCAAATGCGCCGATATTTCCAACATCCATGCGTGGGCTCCAAAGAGTGCGTCATTCCGGCATGGATGCCGGAATCCAGGCACAGGGACGTGAAGCTATAGCTGGCATCCATCCGATGCCTAAATCATGCTGCGGTATCAACAAGTTACCATCCATGACACCCGTATCCGGTTTAGGCATTATGCCAAGTCATACATTCACATCCATGTGACTGGATACTGGCATCCATGCCAGTATGACGGCGCTAACTGAAGCAACTTACTAATCAGGAATTTTTTTATCCTGCCTTGATAAACCGGGCAACTACTGGCGAGAGTTAAAAAAGTGGCGTATTACCTGACTTTTTCGCTAGTTGCATAAGATCACCACGAAGGCACGAAGGACGTAAAGAATTAAAACTTCGCGTCCTTCGTGGCGAAAACTTCTTGGCTACGGCATTCTTTAACTAATCAAGCCTAGAAAAAACCCAATGGATTGACATCGTAACTGACCAGCATATTTTTGGTTTGCTGATAATGATCCAGCATCATCTTATGGCATTCACGACCCACGCCTGATTTCTTATAACCGCCGAAAGCCGCATGAGCCGGATAGTGGTGATAACAATTAATCCATACGCGGCCCGCCTGAATGCCCCGGCCCATGCGGTAGGCCCGATTCATATCATGCGTCCAGACGCCCGCGCCCAAGCCAAACTGAGTGTCGTTGGCAATCGCCAAAGCTTCCGCCTCATCCTTAAAGGTGGTGACCGATATAACCGGACCGAAGATCTCTTCCTGAAAGATACGCATCTTGTTGCCGCCTTTCATGATCGTCGGTTCGATATAATAGCCCTCCGAGAACCCGCCGCCCAAAGCCTCGGCCTTGCCGCCGATTAACACTTCAGCGCCTTCATCCTTGCCGATTTGCATATACCCCATAATTTTATCAAACTGCTGTTTGGAGGCTTGCGCGCCGATCATCGTCTCGGTATCCAACGGATTGCCGCGTTTAATCTGCTTGGCGCGCGCAACCACTTTAGCGATAAATTCATCGTAAATGGATTCTTGAACCAACAGCCGCGAAGGACAGGTACAGACTTCTCCCTGATTGAAAAACGCCAGCACCGCGCCTTCGATACATTTGCTGACAAACGCCTCATCCTGATTCATCACATCTTCAAAAAAGATATTCGGCGACTTGCCGCCCAACTCAACGGTTGATGGAATGATATTTTCCGCCGCGCATTTAAGAATGTGCGAGCCGACCGGCGTCGAGCCGGTAAAGGCTATTTTTGCAATCCGGGTGCTGGTCGCCAACGCTTGCCCCGCTTCCGCACCATAGCCGTTAACAATATTAACCACGCCTGCGGGCAATAAATCGCCGATTATTTCCATCAACACCAAAATAGACGCCGGGGTTTGTTCAGCCGGTTTCATGACCACGCAGTTGCCTGCGGCCAAGGCGGGGGCTAATTTCCAGCAGGCCATCAGCAACGGAAAATTCCAGGGAATAATTTGCCCGACTACGCCCAGCGGCTCGTGAAAATGGTAAGCGACGGTATTCTTGTCGATTTCGCCGATTGAGCCTTCCTGAGCGCGAATGCACCCGGCAAAATAGCGAAAATGATCGGCGCACAGCGGTATGTCCGCCGCCAGCGTTTCGCGCACCGCTTTGCCGTTATCCCAGGTTTCGGCAACGGCCAGCGTTTCAAGGTTCGCTTCAATCCGATCGGCTATTTTCAGGAGTATATTCGACCGTTCGGTGACCGAAGTGTCGCCCCAAGCAGCCCTGACTGCATGAGCCGCATCGAGTGCCAGCTCTATATCTTCGGCGCTGGAGCGGGGTATTTCGCAAAAAACCTTGCCGTTAATGGGACTTGAATTGTCAAAATACAGCCCCTTAACCGGATCGACCCAAGCGCCGCCGATAAAGTTTTGATAACGGGATTTAAAGTTGACTTTACTGCCTGGCTGATTGGGTTCGATATAAAGCATGGTTCTCTCCTAATATGAATAATTTGGGCGCGATTCATTCTATCACGCCGGTCGGCGGCTAATAACCTTGCTGATCGTGAAGGCCGAACCTTCGCTGTAACGGCCTACTTTTCAGCGTAACCGATTTGAATGGCTGCGTAATGCAACATACTGCTTTTCGTCGACTAAGGACTCCATCAATAATAACTTCCGCTTAGGGTTCCCACGCAAAGCGCTCATCGTTATACACCAATGCCTGCGAAACACCGTCAACTCCTTGTTCCCACGCGCCGCGCTCGTCTTTATACACAAATCTCTGCGAGACACCGTCGTTCTGGCAGGGATGCCGGAACCCAGGCACAGGGAGGTGACGCTTCGTATTACTCAAGTACCGGTAGAGTCACCAAGTTACCGTCCATGGCGCTGGATACCGGCATCCATGCCGGTATGACGACGAGCGCGGCGCGTGGGAACGACGTGTGCTTGAGTATTTGTGTATAACGATGAGCGTAGCGCGCGGCAACGATGCGTTTATGTTTCGGGACGTTATTACCAACCCTATCCTAACTGCGTTTTTTAGGATGAAGAAAGCCTATCGTTCACCATAAATAGACTATCAAAATCCGCTAACCCATCGAGACATCCGCACAACATTAGTCATTAACAGGCCTTTTACGCACTATTTTGGTACTCACGCAAAACTTACCAACTTAGGATTTCGCCCCACCTGGCTTTCCCATTCCGCGAGGGAACCCAGTCAGTTCAGGCAACATTCCCGCTCCGAGCCCCCGTCGTTATAGACAAGTATTGTTAACCCCCGTTATCCCGACAGGAATGCCGAACTGCAACGTAGGGCGTGCCGGGCGCGCCTTCAGATTGCCGGGGAGCACACGGCTCGCCCTACCGGGGAATCGGATATTGAATGAAGATGAGTGCAGTCTCCCGGACGTTGTTACCGCCGAAATCTTTAGCAACTGCCGATAAAACCTTATTCGCGCATAGCGCCATAACATATGGTATGCATATTGCTTTCCGCAACGTGCCCTTTATTATAATTGCCTGGTCTCATTTTTAACGCACTAACAACCAAGGATAAATTACATGCTGTCAGAAGCTGAACGTTTCGAAACTTTCTCCCCCTATATTCGGAGTGTTTCCCAGTGCAAGGAGATTCTCCGAGACTTGAACGGAACCTGGGGCCTGGTTTCCGCCATCGCAGAAATCAGCTGCCCCACCGAAGCGGCCACCATATTGCCGGCAATGGAAGCTACAAAAAAAGGTTTTGCCGATCTTGAAAGCAAACTAACCAGCCAGCTGGTGTCCGAAGAAATAAAAAAAACCTGCCTCGAACTAGAGTCCAAGGCGCAAGTATCGATAGATATTCTGGTGCGCAACTTGTACGAGCGCACCGCAGACATCGGTTTTCTGGCGACCAATGCCGATATATGCAATTTTGTGCTGGCCTCCGTAAACGGCGAAAGAACTGATATAGATTCAGTTAACCAACTGCTTGACGAGTACGGTTCAAAATATACCGTCTACGACGACATTATCATTCTGGATACCGACAGCCGCATCCTGGCTCGGCTTGACCGCAACACGCCAACAGTCGCCCAAAGCATTGCTGAACCGATTATCCGCAAAACAGTGCAGTCAACAGCAGAATATGTTGAAACCTTTGGCAAAACCAGTCTACGGCCCGGCACCGATCGCGCCCTGATTTATTCAAAACGCATCGTCGATCCGATTAATGACACGGTGCTTGGCATCTTATGCCTGTCCTTCCGCTTCGATAATGAAATGGAAGGCATTTTCCGCAGCCTGCAAAAGAAAGGCGATAAAGCCGTGATGCTGCTGCTGAATGCCGATTCGGTGGTGATCGCCACCAGCGATCAGGACCACGTACCGATTGGCCGCGTCATTGAAGCCGTCCCTGAAGGCGATACCTACGGCATGCTCGACTTTGCCGGTCGCGAATACCTGTCGGTCACGCACCGAGGCCGCCCCTATCAAGGCTATGCAGGCCAAGAATGGTACGGGCATGCGATGATTCCATTACAGTCGGCATTCGGTTTTTCAGCGTCCGACAAGGAGATCAATGCCGAAATTCTCCGCCACGGCGACTCGCTGTCTACCGAGCTATCCAGCCTCATCGCCGATGCCGCCGAAGACATCAACCTGTTCCTGCACCGCGTGATCTGGAACGGCCAGGTTATGGCAACTAACGAGCACGGCAACCTGTTATCGCTGAAGGCGATTCTAAAACAGCTGCGCTCGATGGGCGCGCGCACCGCCCAAGCGCTGGCCGACTCCAGCAGCAAGCTGCATACCACGATGATCACCTCCGAACTGCGTAATGCCGAATCCATCGCCAGGCTGATGATCGATATTATGGATCGCAACCTGTACGAGCGCAGCAATGATTGCCGGTGGTGGGCGCTGACTTCGGAAATCCGGCGCATTCTCTCCGAAAAACGCCTGAACGCCGATGACAAAGCTAAAATCACCGACATCCTGATCTACATCAACAAGCTGTATACCGTTTACACGCGCCTTTTTATCTACGACCTCAAAGGCAATATCGTCGCCGAGTCCAACCTGCATAACGACCCGATGGACGCCGTAGGCAGACAGGTGACCTCCTCTTACGCGCAGGAGACTTTTTCGTTGCGCTCGCCGCAGGAATACCGGGTATCGATGTTTGAAGAATCCTGGCTGTACGAGGGCAAGCCGACCTATATCTACAATGCCGCAATCCGTCATATCGATGACCTGAACAAAGTGGTGGGCGGTATCGGCATCGTTTTCGATTCCACGCCCGAATTCAAGCACATGCTTGAAGATTGCCTGCCCGACAAACCCGGCGCGTTCGGCCTGTTCGTGGAGCGGCCCAGCGGCCGCATTATTGCATCGACCGAAGCGTCCAATTACCAGAACGGCGATGTGCTTTGGATAGATCCTGAGTTTTTTGCGCTGCAAGAAGGCACAGGAAAATCCAAAATCGTGCTTTATAACAAAAAATACTATGCGGTCGGCTGTTATTCGTCGCGCGGCTACCGCGAGTTTAAGACCACTGGGGATTATCATAACGATGTGGCTGCGTTCGTGTTTATTCCGATCGGCGAGAAAACCGAAGCGACCGATTCCGAACAACGCATCACTATCACTTACCCGCAAGAGCCGATAACCGGGGATGTCGTCGACCTGGCAACGTTTTATATCGGCCCGGAGATTTACGCATTTTATGCCGCCGACGTACTCGAAGCCATGGACGTAAACATGATCAACCCTCTGCCCGGCGTAAAATCCTATATTGTCGGCAGCGTTATGTATTGCGATAACAGCCCCGACGGCATCAACGAAAAAATCCCGATTATCGTGATCAGCGGCCGGATTCTGACCAACAACCCCGTTGATCAGGAGGGTCCTGAGAAAAATACCGGCGCAATCGTCGTCGTCCGAACCCAAGTAGGCCCGATCGGCTTATTGGTTGATGGACTGGATGCCATTCCCAGCTTTGAAAAGTCGCAAGTTCAGCCGATTAATGAGTTATTACGGGGTGATGGCGGGTATGTGAAATCATTGGTGAACATCCCTGAAAGCAACACGACTGGAAAGATGTTGATTGTGCTGAATCAAGAGCTGATTCTAGCGGCGGTTCGTAAGCAATAGAGACTGTGAAAGTATTATCCAAATTAGGCTAAAAACATTTTTTACCACGAAGGCACGAAGAACACGAAGTTTTCAATGTATTGAATTTAAACGATTGTTTTTCTTCGCATCCTTCGTGTCTCGGCAATTGCTCCTGCATTGCTCTACCTCCTGCATCCATACAAGTCGTTCGTGGTGAATTCTTTACTTTTTTCTAAAAACGAACACTTTCACAGCCTCAATAGCTGCGTCTGCGGACTGGATGGATGCGTGAAAGCCGTTCAGGGGAGCCCGGCGAATTCTCCAGAGCTTGTCGAAAGGCATGAGCGGCTTTCCCGCGTTCCAACTGTCTCGCACTAATTCCCAAGCCGAAGACATTGTGACAGTATTATCCACATCAGCTTAAAAGCATCTTCACCACGAAGACACGAAGCGCATAGAGAAAAATAATTGTTTTTTTAATTCAATGCATTGAAAACCTCGCTTCCTTCGTGATGAAGTTTTTGATTTTTTTTAACACGAATACTTTCACAATGTCTTCGGCTTGGGCATTTGATAGCAACGCTTACCCGCTTGGTCTGTAGCAGCCTGGAGTTAGGCAGAGAGCCAATCTTACGATAAAATAGGCGGAGCGCCGCTTATTCCACATTACGCGGCTTGTAATTCCACAATGTTTATGGGTGCCAGGGGCATATACTTTCGGGGTTTATGGCAGGATTTAGGTCCAACTGTCTGCGCAGTATTAAAATCGATTATATCGACATCATCTTTGGGATCAGTATTCCAATCGATTTCACACTATGCCGGACAAACATAACGAGCGCTGTCGCCATAAAATCAAAAAACCTCGTTATATCTAAAGTGACGAACCGGCATGACAACAACAATAAATTGCCACAACAAAAAGCGGAAGCATGGATCAGTGCATCTACACCAGCAGAATGACAAGCCCGGGCAACCTGTGTCCGAATGGGACGCTTGAGCCAAATTTTAATTTATTCAACACCACCGACTTAGCTGTTAAATGATGACAAATAAAGCCATGAAACAGTAATAAAAATGAATATGAAAATTCGCGCTATTATAAAAAAACTATCAAATCCTCGCGTTAGAAGGCGATTAAAAATCGGCCTCTCTGTTTACGGTGCCGTGTTTATAATGGGCCTGCTATTCAAGCTTGTCTATGATATTGGTTATTTTAACGCCCAGTCGCTTAAAAATGAAAAAAACGCTGAGCTACCTACTACGTATCCGGTACTGACAATGGAATCCGCTCAACGTATCGTGTCGGGCGCGCTAAAAGAAGACCCTACTAACCCAAAAACAATAGTCGCTCAGATTATTGATAACAATCATCAGCTTTCAACCATCATTATAGAAAACAATAAGCTCAAAAAAATTGCTTGGATTATAGATATGCATTTGTTTTTTACCGGCGATCTATTCAATAACGAAGGTTATAATTTAACCGAAGGTATTGAGCATCAACATAATATCGATCACGGCGGACATTGATTGCGGGTAACAGGACTGGCGACTGTATTTAAATGCTGAATTACAAACTTAGGATATGGTCAATAATAACTTTCCGATATGGATTGGGTGAAATTTTTCCGTTCGCCCTGAGCTTGTCGAAGGGTGAGCGGGAAAATTTCGGGCTACCGCGTCAAGCCGATCATGCTTCGACAAGGCCTTTAGTCCTGAGCGCAGCCGAAGGGTCAGCACGAACGGCTCGATGATCGAAAATAGTGGGTTCGGGAAGTTATTTTCAACCAAACCCTTACGTGTTTCGTCGCTCCGACTCTGTCCTGGCAACTTTATCGCGCAAATAAACCGGCATGGCCTGTTCTACGACAACCGCCAAGCCCTGCTCGAAACCTCGCGCGCCTAAACGGGCAATCGCACCGGCTCTGGGCAGTAGTTCGGCTTTATAGTGACTGACGCGACCTGCCAAGCGGGTCGTCAATTCCTGATGATATACGCCCCAGCCTGAACCGACGCCTACTCCGTCCAGATCGGGAAATTCTACCTGCTCAGCCGGAGTCACCGCTTCGTCTCCGATCAATTCGGCATAGCCGTGGGCATCGCGCCGATAAACTCCCCAGAATATTTCGCCCATCCGTGCATCCAACGCGACAAAGGCGACGTTATCGTCATTGTTATCGAAAAAATCCTGGGCGATAGCCGCCAAGGTAGACACGGGGACTACCGGCAAATCGGCACCCAAGGCGATGCCTTGAATCACGCCGGTAGCAATGCGTACGCCGGTAAACGAGCCGGGGCCGCGACTGAACGCCAGCGCATCCAGCTGTTGCGGCTTTAAGCCCGCATCCGCCATTAATGAATCGATCATCGGCAAAATCAGCTTGGTATGTATTTTTGGAGCCAGTTCATAACGTTCAGCTACCACGCCATCAATAAATAAAGCTGCCGAGCAGGCTTCGGTCGATGTTTCTACTGCCAATAATTTCATTGTTCGATCTCTAATAGGTAATTAACTGATGTTACGCACTGTCCACGAAAAGCACGAAAGACACGAAAAAATAGAGGGCCGTATGTTTCCCTGCTTACGGTGTGCATCTTTCTAATCTTGATGGTGGGCTTTACTTATCCTGATTAGTAAGCTGCCGTTATACTGGCATGGATGCCCGTATCCAGTCACATGGATGTGAATGTATGACTGGGCTAATGCCTAAATCGGATACGGGTGCCAGGGATAGTCACCCTCCCTGGCTCTAGATTCCGGCATCCATGCCGGAATGACGGAGTTTTTTGCGTTAGCTGAAGCATCTTTATAATCAGGTTACTTATTGTTGTTTTTTTCGTGCTTTTCGCGCCTTTCGTGGACTACGCTTTTTATTAGGTACCTGCGTAACATCAGTAATTAATTTAGCGACAGCACAAGGAACATTTCTAATGTTCGATCCGAGTTTACCAGCCCCACCCCGTGGTCGCCCGGAAGCGCGCCGCTTTTGGCATCAGCCGTCTATTCCTCTAGCGTCTCTTCCTGAAAAAACGCCCGCACCTCTTCTATATCGCGGGTGCGTTTCATCGCCGGTACGCTGTCTAAAAATATCTGCCCGTAGGACTTCTTTAACAATCTGGGATCGCAGACCATCAATACGCCCCGATCCGTCACGTCGCGAATCAATCGGCCTATGCCCTGCCTTAACGCAATCACGGCGGTGGGCAGCTGATATTCGAAAAACGAGTTCCGTCCCTGTTTGGTCATCGCGTCTAATCTGGCTTTTAACACCGGGTCGCCGGGCGATGCGAAAGGCAGTTTGTCGATAATAACGCAGGATAAGGCCTCGCCCCTGACATCGACGCCTTCCCAAAAACTCGACGTACCGAGCAACACGGCATTGCCTGCGTCTTTAAACTGCTCAAGCAATAAAGCCTTGGGGCGGCTGCCTTGAATCAGCAGCGGAAAATCGATTTTCTTCTCCAGCAATTCGGCCGCCTGCTTAAGCGCACGGTGGCTGGTAAACAGGAAAAACGCCCTACCCTTGCTGGCCTCTAATACCGGCACCGCAAACTCGATAATCAGCGGGATAAATTCGGGATCATTGGGCTGCGGCAAGCCTTTCGGATGATAAAACAAGGATTGATGGGCGTAATCGAAAGGACTGCCCCAACTTTCGCTGGCCGCATTGCTCAATCCCAGATTATTGGCGAAATGATCGAACCTGTTCGCTACGCTTAAAGTCGCCGAAGTAAAAATCCACGCCGCCTGATGTTGCTGCATGAAGGACCGGAATTCCGCGGCAATATCCAGCGGCGTCCGGCTCAAGGTGAAGGTGTTTTTATAGGTTTCGTACCAGCGTATCCATTTGCCGCTGTTGTCTTCGAGGATAATCTTCAGCTGCTGCACCAGTTCGTCGGCGCGCTTGAAACACGAGTCCAGGCCTTTGGTTTTAACCGACGCCAGCTCCAGTTGATCGGTCAGGCGCTGCAATTGGTCTTTAACCGCAGTCAAACTCGCGGCTATTTTGGGATTGTTTTCGATGTCCTGCCAATCCCCGCGCTTAAGCTCGATGCCGAACGCCAGCCTCATATCTTTCACTTCATGTTCCAGGTCTTCGCAGGCGGTGCGCAAAGCGGGCATGTCGGTGGCGTCTTTAAAATATTCCATCAACGCATCTTTGGCCAGATCGTTCAGCTGTTTGGCGCCGACGGTAATGCCTAAAAAATTGGACGCGGTATCGGCCAGTTGGTGCGCCTCGTCGATGATGACCACTTCGGCATCGGGCAATAATTCGCCGAAACCGCTGTCGCGTATCGACCAATCCGCGCACAGCAAATGGTGATTAACCACCAATATCTCGCTTTCCTGGGCTTTTTTCCTGGCTTTGACCAGAAAACAGTCGGCGTAATCCGGGCAATCCTGTCCAAGGCAATTATCCAGTGACGAAGTCGCCTGATACCAAACCGGGTCGGCCTCAGCCACTTCGGACATTTCCGACACATCGCCTATTTTGGTGCGCTTCGACCAGGAACTTATTTTTGCCAGGGCAACAGCATCTTCCTTGCTGAAACCCAGCGTGGAAGTTAGCGCATTTTTCAGCCGATAGGTACACAAATAATTGCTGCGGCCTTTTAACAAGGCGGCAATAAACGGCGTTTTGATCGCCTTGCGAATCACCGGCAAATCCTTGTTAAACAGCTGATCCTGAAGATTTTTGGTGCCGGTCGAGATGATGACTTTTTTGCCGGACAAGATGGCGGGGACCAAATAGGCAAAGGTCTTGCCGGTTCCGGTTCCGGCTTCGGCAATCAGATTCCGGTTGTCTTCGATGGCATGGGCAATCGCCTCAGCCATTTCAAGCTGGGCCGCACGCGGCTGATAGCCTGGGATTACTTTTGCCAACCCGCCGTCGCTACCGAAAAATGTTTCTATTTCTGTCAATTGAGTCTCTTGCACTATTTTTTATTTACTCTATTAAATTCAACCGACAGGCGCAGTTTATTTGTTTAACGGGAAAGGCCAACCAAGCAACAAAGATACCAGATTGAGATTTTAAAGATAGTGGCTCGGGTATCTAAACCCACACTGATCAAGTAGACCGATAATATACCCGAAAAAGAGCACCTCAGGGTATGCCAACGACGGCACAGACAGATATTTGCCCGTCTACGTTGGGGCAAAAAAAGATACCTTAGAGCTTACAAATAAACATATCTTTACTTAAATTACTTACCACAACAACAAGGCGAGTTGATGGATATATCGACGCCGCCAAGATCAATTGCAGGCCAGAACAGTTTGTAGATATTTGCCATACAATGCCATATTGTCAAATCCGCCCGGCAGGCCCTTGACTCTCCGTATTTAGCTAATTCCGCTTACAAGGCTAACCGTGGTCTCGTGGATATTTATGGCGACAAGGTAGGTTTTGAATTTTAAAACAATATTTATTTGCGTATGTATTGAATTAGAAGATACTAGCACTTGAAAACAAAGAGTAACTGATTAAAATAGATGGCAATTAATGGATATTATTAACTTTAAAGAATGATAATCGACGGTTTAACCTTTCTTCCTAAATACGATGACACACTGGAACAGAATGCAGAATATCTTCGGCAAATACTTCCCCTCATGTCAAAACATAAAGTTGCTACCGATCCTCTTAATTTTGCAATTTTCTATGAATACATTATTGGCAGAAACATTGCTTTAAACAATGAGCTGGATGAACTTCTGGGCAAGCAGGCTGTTTTTACATCTGAATTAAGCGCTCAACTCTTTAAAAAATATATCTGCGATACTTCAATCGACTCCCTGGAAAAAATAAATCACATCCTGCTGCAACTCATTAACAAAACAGGAGAAGCCCTGAACACGACTGGCGAAAAAGCCAGTGCGGCAACACTGGACTTCCAGAACCAGAGTAAAAAGCTGGAGAGCAACCAAGACCTGCCTGAAATAAAAATAGTCTTGACCGAAATTATCGCCGGAACTAAAGGGTTGGCCGAAACCAGCATGACCTTGCAGGCGCAACTGGATGATAATAAAAAGGAAATGCAATTACTGCGACAGGAACTCGAGCATGCACGCGAAACAGCGAAGACTGATGCCTTGACAGGACTATTAAACCGCCGGGCTTTTGATCAAAAGCTGAATGAATATATTGAAATTCATAAACAAAACAACGATGACCTTTGCCTGCTTATTTTAGACATCGACCATTTCAAACAAGTCAATGATACCTTCGGCCACCAAATGGGCGATAACGTACTGCGTTACACAGCCAATCTGATGAAACAGCATATTACCGAGTATCATTGTGCGGCACGCTATGGCGGCGAAGAAATGGCCATCATTATGCCCAATACGCAGCTTAACAAGGCCATGGAAATTGCCGAAAAAATAAGAGCGTCATTAGCTCAGCACCCGTTAAAACTTAAGGGCAGTAAAAAATCGATAGGAAAGGTGACCATTTCTATCGGCGTATCAAGTTTTAAAATACACGACTCGATCGAAAGCTTGATCGAGCGCGCGGACAAGGCCATGTACCAAGCTAAAGATAATGGCAGAAATCAGATCATGGCTGAAAACTTTATCTAAGACACTGAATGGCACTATTGCACTTATGAGCTGAATCAAAGAAATTATGAAAAAAAACCTGCTCTCGCTTTTGGCTATCTTCCTGATTATTGAGGAGTGGCTGTGGGATTTACTGACGGCGTTTGGGCGCTCATTATCCCTACGCCTGAATCTGCAACAATTTGAACAATGGCTCAGTCAGACAACCGCGAACATGGCTCTGGTAGCGTTCAGCATTCCGGTACTGATCGTGACGCCGATCAACCTCGCGGCATTAGGATTGCTGACAAAAGGTCATATTCTGCAAGGCATTCTGGTAGAAGTATTGGCAAAATTACTCGGCACTTTGCTGGTAGCCAGAGTATTTGCGCTGACCAAACCGCAACTGTTAACCTTTACCTTGCTCAGGGTCACTTACACCACCATCACTCGCTGGCTGCACTGGGCGCATGCCAAAGTCGCCGAAACCGCCGTCTATCGCTGGGCCAAGCAATTTAAAGCCAACCTTAGTTGCAAATGATGGATTTGTCCGCCCTCCCCTATATCGTTTGAATCCTTCTATTTTGCCGGCCTAATTACTTCGACTGTCCCGATAATCAGACTCGTTAAAAATCCTTGTCGCTTTGACGTCGATTCGGAAATACTGTCCTCGCACCTGCTTAACAATAACCCAAAACCGCCGTTAGGTATTTTTACTAATTTAACGGAGCGCTTGTTTTCTATACCCTTGACTATTACCGCCGCCACAATCCGGCTTTTTCTTTTGGCTAATCGCGCTACTTCAGCACCCCCGATTAACACACATTGCAAAAACTATGGTACAAAGCCGCATATTACAACATGCTAATATTAACCAAATCGAGGAAGTCCAAATGAAAACGACGACTAATTTGCAACGCCGGAAACTATTAAAATATGCCGCAATCGGTATCGCCGGAGCGGCCACGTATCCGAGATGGGCGCAGGCCGGCGAATTTATCAGGGTCAACGCGCCGTCTGCCGACTTTCTTCCTGACGTTGAAATTGAACTGACCCAAAACACAGCCGACATGGCCATTTTAAACGGCGACAAAACCCGCGTCTGGAAAATCACCGGCAAGGTCATCAAAGGCCCATCAGACGTGCTTGATAATAATGAAGGCACCTATCTGGCCCCTACCCTTCGCTTTAAAAAAGGCCAAAAGGTCCGGCTATTTCTTAATAATAACTTGCCGGCGCAATCGATTCTGCACTGGCATGGCCTGCATGTACCCGCCAACATGGACGGCAATCCCATGTATGCGATCAATCGCGGCGAAACCTACGTCTATGAGTTCGAGATACTCAACCGGGCGGGCACCTACTTTTATCACGCCCATACCCACGGCGTCACGGCCAGGCAGGTCTATTCCGGCTTGGCGGGCCTGTTAATCGTCAGTGACGCTCAGGAACAAGCGCTGAATTTACCGAACGGCGAGCTTGACGTCCCGCTGGTAATTCAGGATCGCAGTTTCGACGGACAAAACCAACTGGTTTACTCGGCGCACATGATGCAACGCATGCAGGGCTTTTTGGGCGACCGGATACTGGTCAACGGTCGGCCTGACTTCGTGTTACCGGTGGCGACACGCGCCTATCGGCTCCGGCTGGTCAACGGTTCTAACTCCCGTATTTATAAACTGGCTTGGGATGACGGCACCCCCCTCACCGTAATAGGCGTTGACGGCGGCTTGCTGGAAAGTCCCCAGCAACATGCTTATGTCATGCTGGCTCCAGGAGAAAGACTGGAATTATGGATGGACTTCAGCGGGCGGGAGCTAGGCGTCGAGCTAACCTTGCGCAGCCTTCAGTTCGATGCCTCCACGCATGGCGGCATGGGCATGATGGGTGGCGGAATGATGGGCGGGCGCGGCCACGGAGGAATGATGGGACATGGCATGGGCGGAATGATGCATGGCGGTATGATGTCAGTCAGCACATTGCCTTCCGGTTCGGACTACCCCTTATTAAAAATCCGGGTCGCCAAAAAGGAGCAAGGCGACAACACTTTGCCAAAAGTCCTGACCCCCATCACCGCGTTACAGGTCAAGAATGCTGCGAATGCGGCTAATCCCAGAACCATTGCCTTATCCATGCAACACATGTCAGCCCTGCTAAACGGCCGTTCTTATAAAATGGATGACGTTCAGCCGGATGAAATCATCCCGGTTAACAGTCTGCAATTAATAGAGTTCGATAACGGTTTTAACGGCGGCATGCACGGCATGATGATGGATATGCCGCACCCGATGCATTTACACGGCGAACAGTTCCAGATCGTCAAGCGGGAAGTGAGTTCAGGCTCCAGCGATAACTACGCCAGCGTTTCCTCAGGATTTATAGACGGCGGCTGGAAAGATACGGTTTTGGTGATGCCGGGCGAAAAAGTCACGATATTAAAACCGTTTAATGACTTTAAAGGCCTGTTCATGTACCACTGTCACAACCTGGAACACGAGGATATGGGCATGATGCGGGATTTTCTGATTAAATAATTCCGCTTTTATTTCAGGTTACGCTGGTTCCCAAGCTCCCGCTTGGGAACCCAGTGAGCAAAGCTCCAGCTTTGCGAGCCGGGAAGCTAGAGCTTCCCGTACTGAATTCCCAAGCAGGAGCTTGGGAACTAGCGCGCAACATACGGCTCTCTATTTTTCGTGCTTTTCGTGGACAGTGCGTAACATCAGTTAAATAATTCCGCTTTTATTTCAGGTTGGCTGATTCTGATAGCAGGCGCATCGCGACTAAAGCGGCTTCTACAGGATGCTTGTTTATGATCACCCGACCTCAAAACCGCTTTTGGCAACACCGGCAGAGAATCCATGCCTGTCTGTTATCTTGACATCAATATCAGCCGCACTCTTGTAAACATCATCATTGACCTAAATCGACGCTGTTTCACACTACTATTTCAATCAGTCATTGATGGTTTATATGCTCTCAAGGGCCGCATATAAACTATCCTCAAATTATGTCCGGTCGATATGCACTTGCAAATCGTCTTCAATGAAAGAAAGATCAGCTGCTGTTTGCTCAGCTTCGGTTTATTGATCAGCAGTATCAGCGGCGCAATCTTCCGGAGCCTTGCCGGCACCGATACACCCATACTGTTGAATTGATTGGTTATAGACTTTCTTGATACAGCTAACATCCGTTCCGCATGCATATTTTGATTTAATGGATTCTTTCCAGATTTCTTTTGTAGCGATGGCGTCTATCGATTTTGCTTTAAGATAGAGATCGCTATTTTTTACATCTAAGGCGGCCAAGTCCGAATGAGTACAAATTGTAACTTCCGTTGATTTGTTAGCCTTACTGCAATTGAAACTGGGAGAAACTTGCTCTGTAGCGCCGGCAGCAACTTGTTGAACAGTTCGTTCTCGAAACATCTCTTTTGCAACCTGATCCTCTTCCAACAATTCTTTGTTTAATTTTTCTAATCCTTGCTTTTGTTGCTTAACGCTAAGGGCGTCATCTTCTAACCTTGCTTGATCCGTCTCCGGTTTTAAAGACGTAACATCTTGCTTTGGCTGCTTATTAAGTTGAATTTGATCGCTTACTTCTACGTCTAATATAGGCTTTAACAATGTTAACGTTATTATATGATCCAGCACATTCGCCCATCCGGCATCTTCAATCTCAATATGCTGCGCTTTACCTTTATCAATAAGCTGTACGTTATATTCGATATCTTGAGCAAAAACATTAGCGCTATTTTCAATGTTAAATTGCGCTGCATACTGATCGATTTCCGCTTCATGTTGATTTTTTCCGGCTTGATTAGCATCGGCAAGAATATTCGTTGGAATCGTAACCTTTAATAAGCCGCTGCAAAGCATTTTGTTGTTAGCTGCATCCTCTTTCACCGTATTAATATTTTCAACGGCTATACGAAACTGATCTAACAATGCTCTAACTTTAATCCCGCCGAATACAAACGAGCCATCGTAATAGTCATACTTTTTATCAGCCGTTAATTTTGCCGCGTGCTCAGTAATAAGCCCGCCGATTATTTTTTGAGTATCCGGGGAAGAACAACTTGCGACAGGTGTTGGCTTATTACAGCCCGCAAACACCAGACTTATAAGCAGCAAGGGAGCAACTTTTTTCATATTCATCATTTTCAGGGTATGTAAATCTTAATACCAAAGTTTAATCTTCAATTCAGATAAAGGGTTACTTCAATAATTAACTGATGTTACGCCTGCACCTAATAAAAAAAGCGTAGTCCACGAAAGGCACAAAAAGCACGAAAAAAGCACGGTACAGAAATAATAAGTAAAGCCCATCGTCAAGATAGAAAGCTGCACACCGTAAGCTGCGAAACATACGACCCTCTATTTTTTCGTGTCTTTCGTGCTTTTCGTGGACAATGCGTAACATCAATTATTAATTCAATTACCTCTTCGCATCCACATTTTTGAGCAAATCCTAAGACATATCCCACCTTTTGGCGTTGCTAAATGGGAGGGTGTCCTGAACTTTCCGACGCCTTGTCCATCCAGCTCCCTCCGAACGCTTTGTATAGATTGATGAGCGCCTGTAATGAGTTGCTGCGGCCTGTCGCAAGAGCGAGCTTCACGTCGAACAGGTTGCGTTGCGCATCCAGCACTTCCAGATAATTGGTAAGGCCATTGTTATAACGCAACCATGCCAGCTTTAAATACTCGGTTAAGGCAATTTCTTGCTGACTCAGCGCCTGTACCTGTTCCAGGGTTTTAGCGTTATCTATCAGCGCATCCTCGGTTTCCTTAAAGGCTTGCAGCAACGTGCTTTGGTAACGGAATAAGGCCTGTTGTTCGCGCGCTTCGGCAGCTTTTACTTGCCCGGCAATTTTACCCGCGGTAAACAAAGGCATCGCCAATGCTACGCCGTAACTCCACATCCCTGACGGCCCCGACAGTAAATGGCTGAAGTCGGCGCTGGCGCTGCCTAGCGTTCCGGTTACCGTAAATTTGGGGAAGTACTCGCCTTTAGCAACGCCGATATTCGCGTTGGCAGCGATCAAATCCTGTTCTGCCTGGCGTATATCCGGGCGGCGGGCTAGCAATTCGGACGGAAGGCCCGCCGGTACGCCGGGCAAATGCAGCTCCGCCAGCGCTAGACCGCGCTCTACGGCTGCGGGATTATGGCCCAGCAACACGCTCAACTCGTGTTCTTTTTGCGCTATTTGTTTCTCCAATTGCGGCACCAGTGCGGCGGCGTTATGCACCTCGGATTCAGCCTGACGGACCTGGGCTTTTGAGTTGAGTTCGCCATCGAAGCGCGCTTGGGCGATACGGTAAGCTTCCCTGCGGTCAGTTAACGTTTGCCTGGCAATTTCCAGGCGCAGATCCAGCTCACGCAGCTGCACATAGGAACGCGCAACACCGGTGACCAGAGTAAGCACTACAGTACGGCGGACTTCTTCCTGACCGTAGAGGTTGGCGCGGGCGGCTTCCGTGGCGCGCCGCAATCTGCCCCACACGTCTATTTCCCAGGATAGATTCAGAGCGGACTGAATGCTGTTATAGGCGGGAGTGGAGACAGCGCCGTAAGTGACTTCCGAATCTTTTTGCTGTTGCCCGGATGCGCTGCCGCTGACTTGCGGAAACAAGTCGGAACGGGTGACGCCGTATAGTCCCAAATATTCTTCGACGGTAGCCGTCGCGATCAGCAGATCTTTATTGTGCAATAGCGCCTGCTCGATGAGTTTGCTCAGCTGGGGATCGCCGAATTGCTCCCACCAACGGGTATCGCTAGCCGCAAGGGTTTCGGCAGGGGCGAAGCGCCAGGCATCGGGTGTCGCTACCGCCGGTTGCCGGTAATCCGGACCGATCATAAAACAGCCGCTCAGCGTTAAAGGCAATAATAGGGAAATAGAAAGGTGGCGCATGGTTAGATTTCCTGTTTTGCAATAGTGCTGTCGGCCTGTTCCGGCGTCCGGTTCCCTCGGGTCTTCTCCAGTAACACGAAAAATAACGGCACAAAAAATACGGCTAACAGGGTAGCGCTAACCATGCCGCCCATAATGCCCACGCCGATGGAGTGCCGACTGTTGGCTCCGGCGCCGGTGCTGAGGACTAAAGGCAGTACGCCGAGAATGAAGGAAAATGACGTCATCAAGATCGGACGAAAGCGGAGTCGACAGGCTTCCAGCGCGGCATCCATGACCGCCATGCCCTGCCCGTGTTTTTCCGCCGCGAATTCAACGATGAGTATGGCGTTCTTGGCGCTAAGCGCGATCAACGTGACCAAGCCGATTTGGAAATAGACATCGTCCTCCATTCGGCAAGCCCAGACAGCCAGTAAAGCGCCGAATAACCCGAAAGGAACCGCCAGCATGACGGCAAAAGGCAGCACCAGCCTTTCGTATTGGGCGGCAAGAATCAGGAACACCATAATGATGCCGTAGATAAACGCGGAACCGGATGAATTGCCGGAAGCCTTTTCCTGAAATGACTGTCCGCCCCATGCGAATGACATGCTGTCCGGCAAAACGTCTTGCGCGGCTTGTTCCATCGCAGCCATAGCTTGCCCGGAACTATAGCCTGCCGCCGCCGAGCCATTGATTCGGGCCGCCGGAAAACCGTTGAAGCGGGCAATGGAGTTAGGGCCGTTAGCGTAACGTACGCTAATCAGGCTGCTTAGGGGGACCATCAAACCGGAGCGACTGCGTACGAAAACTTTTTCAATATCCTCGGGGCGGCTGCGGTATTCAGGAGCCGCTTGCATCAGCACTTGGTAGGTGCGACCGAACTTGTTGAAATCGTTGACGTAGGTAGTACTGAACATCCCTTGCAAAGTGTCGAATACATCATCGATAGCCACGCCCATCGCCCACGCTTTGTCTCTATCCAAAGTGATGGATAGCTGTTGCGAATTGGAGTTAATCGAGGATGAGACGCCTGTCAGTTCAAGGCGCTGCCGGGCTTTGGCGATAACTTTTTGAGTCATGGCTTCCAAAGCGGCGGTATCGCCGCCGCCCTGATTGAGCAGCCAGAATTCGAAGCCGCCGACTATACCGAGACCGGGAATGGACGGAGGATTCACCAGCATGACCCGCGCTTCTTTAATGCCGGATGCCTGTTTCGTCAAGCCGGCCAGCACGTTTTCGGCTTGCAGCTCGGGTTTGACTCTATCTTTCCAGTTTTTCAAAGAGAGAAATAACAGCCCGGCATTGGTGGCGCTACCGCCATCCATCAGGTTCATGCCGGTAATAGAGATCATATCGCGCAATGCCGGGTTATCTTTTACCAAGGCTTCCATTTTCTGCACTACGGCGTTGCTGCGATCCAGGCTGGCCGCGTCGGGCAGCATGACGATGGTGTACAAGGTGCCTTGATCTTCAGAGGGAACAAAACTGGAAGGCACGATTTTAAACAGCCCGACGATAGCAACAAGCATGCAAAGATACAGTATTATGCCGATGGCGCTATGCCGAAAAAGCCAGCGGACGCCGTCCAGATAGCGCTGGGTGGCTTTTTCCAGCGTGGCGTCGAACCACAGGAACAGGCGCGGCTTTTGGTGTTCGGCCGGTTTGATAAGGATGGCGGCCAGCGCCGGACTCAAGGTGAGCGCAACGGTAGCGGATAAGGTCACCGATATGGCGATGGTGATCGCGAATTGTTTATACAGCTGGCCGGTAATTCCGCCGAGGAAGGATACCGGAAGAAATACGGCGATCAGCACTAGGGTAGTGGCAAAGACCGGGCCTGCGACTTCGGACAAGGCGTAAGTTGCGGCCTCGCGCCCCTTGAGTCCGCGTTCGCGCATATTGCGCTCGATATTCTCGATCACCACGATAGCATCGTCGACCACCAGTCCGATAGCCAGCACCATGCCGAACAGGGTTAGCGTGTTAACCGAAAAGCCCAGCAAGTACATACCCGCCAAAGTGCCGATAATGGATATAGGCACGGCCAAGATCGGAATAAGCGTGGCGCGCCAATTTTGCAGAAACAGGAACACGACGGCGACAACCAAAAGAATGGCTTCAAACAGCGTGTGGATGACTTCCTCTATGGATATTTTGACAAACTCCGTGGTGTCGTAAGGAATTGCATAGTTGATGCCTGCCGGAAAGGTCGCGGACAAGCGTTCCATGGTTTCCCTGACCTTGGCGGCAACATCCAAGGCATTGGCGCCGGGCTGTTGATATACCGCTATCAGGGTAGCGTTTTCCCCATTAAGCCGCGTTAGCATGTCGTAGCTCTGCGCGCCCAGCTCCACCGTCGCGACGTCGCGCAAACGAATGGCGGCGCCGTCATTGTTGGCGCGCAGGATAATATCTTCAAACTCTTTCGGATCGGTAAGACGCCCTTCTGCGGCTACGGGCAAGGTGAGCACAACGGGTTGGGAGGACGGCTTTTGCCCAATCTGGCCGACGGCAAACTGGGTGTTTTGCTGGGATATTGCGTTACGAATGTCTGATGCGGTGATGCCGAAGTGCGCCATATTGTCGGGTTTTAACCAAATGCGCATGGCGTAATCGGAGGAACCGAGCGGGGCAACCTGGTTGGCTCCGGGAATCTGCTTGAGCTTATCCAGCACATGCAGACTGGCGTAGTTCCGAACATAAGTGGAGTCGAAACGGTCATCCGATTTGAGCGTCACCAGCAGCAAAATATTGGCAGTCGACTTTGTTACCAGTACGCCGCCCCGACGTACTTCGCTCGGCAATTGGGCTTCAGCCATCTTGACGCGGTTTTGTACGTCGACATGAGCCTTATCGATATCGGCGCCGATGTCGAATACGATACTCAGACTCAATGATCCATTGGATGAGCTGGTAGAGCTCATGTAAAGCATGTTGTCGGCGCCGTTGACTTGCTGCTCAATAGGCGCGGCGATGGTTTGCGCCACGGTTTCGGCACTGGCGCCGGGATAGGTGGCGGATACTTGAATTTGCGGCGGCGCAATATCGGGAAACTGCGCTATCGGCAGTTGACGCAAGGCCAGCAGCCCTGCCATGACGATGACTATCGAGAGAATCGCAGCGAAGATAGGCCGACTGATAAAAAAACCGATATTCACGACTGACCGCCGGCAGGCTGCTGCGGTTTTACCGGCTTATTCGGAATCACATGGCTCATGCCGTCCACGATAACCCGCTCTCCGTTTTTTAAACCGCTTTCGATAATCCAGTCGTCGCCGTACCAATCGCCCATTTCGACCGGACGTATTTCCGCTTTATCATCAGTGCCGACCACATAAAGATACTTGCCATGCTGCCCCTGCAATACTGCGCGTTGAGGCACCAAAATGGCGTTGGGCCGAACCACTCCTTTCACTTTAACCCGCACAAACTGACCGGGAACCAGTTTCATGTCGGGATTTGCAAATGCGGCGCGAAAACCGCTGGTGCCGGTTTCGGTAGAAACTTGCTTATCGGAGAAATTCATTTTGCCGTTTAAGGGATAAATCGAACCGTTCGACATCTGAAGCTCCACCACGAATTCACCGTTTTCAGGCATTTGCAGCTGTTTTTTTTCAACGGCTTCGTCGGCTTTCAACAGACGGGCTTCCGAAATGCTGAATTTGACCCACATCGGGTCGGCCTGGATTACCGTGGTCAGTAAACCCTCCTGGCCCGGACTGATAAAACTGCCGTCGGCTTTTTTTGCCTGACCGCTTAAGCCGGTTAACGGCGATTTGATCGTGGCGTAACTCAGATTTAATTCCGCCGACGTGACATTTGCACGAGCCGTCAACACTGCCGCATCCGCTTCCGCCAAGTCGGAAACCGCATCGTCTACGTCTTTTTGGCTGACCGCATTTTGCGATATCAGGTTTTTAAGTCTTGCCACGTTGCGTTTTGCGTTTTGCTGCCTGGCTTCCTGCTGGGCCAACGTGCCTTTTGTTCCTTGCAAGACGGCGGCAAAAGGACGATCGTCCAACTGAAACAGCACTTGTCCTTTATGCACCAGCGTGCCTTCCTCATATAAGCGCTTCTCAAGCACGCCTTCAACGCGAGTGCGGATTTCCACGAGGCGGGAGCTTTCCGTTTGGCCGACGAATTGGCGTTCCATGGGAATCGTCCGCTCTTCAATACGCTGAATGGTGACCTCAGGCGGCGCAAATTGCGGTGTTGCATGTTGTTCCTGACAGGCGGTCAAGACTAGCGCCGGCAGGCAAAGAAACATCCGAAGGATTGGTTGGCGCGTATTGGGTTTCACTATAAGCCTCAATTTTTTTCCGGTTACAAAATTTAGAGTGAATAATTACCGAAGAAATTATACAGTAAAAATATTCCATAGGATTATTATGGAAGTACGTTTGCTATAGGGCATTCGCGCTATCATCGGTTGGTGACTGAAAGGTATTTGTTAATAGGGCGTAATGGGTGAATTTATCTTAAGATAGCTATAAAATTATCATTTGAATCGAAGATTTTCAAAATTGTAATAACGCTTTAGATTAAACAGCGCCTAACCAATTGATTTACAGGGCATGATGTTGCTGCCCGATGAAATCATCGACGGCTAGAATGGGCTGTTTTCTCTATACAATCATAACGATATGAGTTTTCGGACAAAAACGCCTTAGGTTAAAGAAATAATGACTCGACATAACGCTTCGCTAGATATTGATTTTCCTCCTTGTCCTGCTGTTCTGATAAGCATTCAACAAGAAATGAATCAAAGCCATCCGTCCATTCGCAAGATTGCCGATTTTATCGTTTGCGATGTGGTACTTGCTGCCGAAGTGCTAAAAACAGTCAATTCGCCGTTTTACGGCCTGCGGCATAAAGTAAGCTCAGTTTCCGACGCAATAAAATTGATAGGTTTTACCCGGACTTTACAGCTTGTAGCCGCAGCGTCCGTGCGCCAAAGCTCTCCTTTAGTGGATGGTTTGACCTTCTTCTGGAATGACTCGCAAGCAGTCGCTATCATCGCATGCAGCATCGCCAAATATCTGAAGATGGACGGGGATTCGGCTTATTTGATGGGACTTTTTCATAACTGCGCTGTTCCGCTTTTAGTTCAAAGATTTCCCCATTATTTTTTCGACCTAAGAATGCATCATCCCGATACCCTGGATATCACTATTGCTGAAGATGCTATCTTCAACGTCAATCATGCATTACTGGGCAGTTTGTTTGCGCGAAGCTGGTATTTACCCGACTCGATTATTCAAGCCATCCGCTTCCATCATAATGCTGAGCTTTTTAGTCAGGGCTTGGATAGCGATACGCTCAATCTTGTTACAGTGAATCTGCTCGCTATTAATATTCATGATGCAATTTGTGGGCGAAGATATGCCTGTTTTTCTCAGCTTGAGAAGCAAATACGCGATTATTTACTCTTATCCGATGATGTTGAGTATCAAAGCCTTATCGATAGGGCGATGGAAGCTATAGGTCAATAGTTGATCACACTCCACGAAGGAAGCCGCATGACGGGATTGCACTTCGGAGTTGAATCCGCCACAATTTAATATACATTCCCAAATCGTTAATACCCTATACAATGTAAGTATGGAAACGCTGCAACCTATCTTCGTAAGTTCAAACGCCTATAGTTTGAACGAAATAACCAAAATTAATTAACATGCCGGCACAAAACGAACCAGCAATCGCCTTCGGACAGGGCATTTCAATACCACTGCCTAATCAACAATTACATCATTGCTTCGAAACCTTGGCTGATCGACAGCCTGATGAACCGGCAATCCTCTTTAAAAATAAGACATTAACTTATGCTCAATTAGATCAATCGTCTAATGCTCTCGCCAATGCTTTGCTGAAGCGTTCACTTAGAGCGGAAGAACCCATTGGCGTGTTAGTGGAACGCTCCGGTTCGCTGCCAATGGCTTTTCTGGCTATTTTAAAAGCGGGAGGGGTTTATGTGCCCCTGGTTAATGATCATCCGGCCAATCGGCTTGCTAATATCATTGAACAGACGGGTATGCGATATTTAATCGCACTGGATGGTTTGGAGCCGGCATCGGAAATTCTTAACGCGTTGGCCGTCAATAATGACGGCATTGCCGAGATTTTCCGGCCGGAGGATGCGCAACAGGGAATCTTCGCGCGGCCTAATGTAACTGTTAGCCCGTCGAGTCTTGCCGCTATTTTGTTCACCTCCGGCACAAACGGCCGACCCAAAGGAGTGCTCCTTCGGCATGATGCCTGTATCAACATGGTGTGCGGCCACTTAGCCGCTCAAAATATCACTTCAAAAGACCGGTTGCTGCTGTCAAGCGCCCCAGGCTTCATTCTAGGCTTCCGCGAGTTGTGCCTGCCGCTGCTGTCCGGCGCCGCTTATGTCGCCGTTACTCGAAACGACATAGATAATCCTGACCGGCTACTCATGACCATGTCGCAGCACAAGGTCAGCATAGCGCTGTTTACGCCCTCTTATTTGCGCCTTTTCCAGGGTAAATTACCCAGCGGCTTGCGCTGTATCATGACCGCCGGCGAGCACCCGGATGAAAATAATGCCCGTCATTATGCCAAATCGATTGATTATTGGAACATGCATGGCGCCACCGAAGTGTGCGGCACGATATGCATGTACAAGGTCAATCCGAACGATGCGGGGACGTTGCCGAGCGGCCGGCCTTTCAATAATACCAGTGTTTATCTGCTTGATGAACACGGCGATGAGGTGCCGCAAGGCGAAGTGGGCGAGATTCATGTTGTCGGTACCGGCTTAGCCAACGGCTACCTGAACCAGCCCGAACTGAGCGCGCAAATTTTTGTGCAAACAAAGTTTGGACGGGCCTATAAAACCCGCGATATGGGGCGTTGGCGTACTGACGGCAACCTGGAAACAATCGGCCGTTCTGACGATGTCATCAAAGTTTCGGGCCAAGCGGTTGCCCTGAGCGAAATTGAACGCACACTTTTGCGCCACCCAAAAGTCAAGCAAGCGGCTGTCATTCAAAACGGCAATACGCTTGTTGCGTTCGTAGAATGCGAGAATGATTCGGCGGTAGATTGGCGGGACTATTTGTCCTCGACCCTACCGGCGTACATGATTCCTTCATCAATTGACCGGCTGGAGCGCTTGCCTACCAATTCTTCCGGCAAGATAGACCGTCAGGCGTTATCGGCCACGGCAAAAAGCTTTTCCAGCACTATCAGCGCCCCTCCCGAAGGACGTATAGAACAAGAAATAGCGGAAACCTGGGCCGACATCCTTAACTTGGACTCAATTGGCCGTCATGACAATTTTTTTGCCATTGGCGGCACCAGCTTGCTTGCCATCGCAATCAGCCAGAAACTCCAGTCCCTGGGCTATGCCGTAACTGTGCCTGCCCTGCTGGTTCAGCTTACCGTGGCCGGCTTGGCCGATCACCTGTCGCAAGCGTCCGCCGAAGCGCCTGCGCAGGCCGATAATATCTCCACCCGAGGACAAGAGGATTTCTGGATCGGCACCCAATTGGGTGTTTTGCAATCCAGCATGTTAATAACGCGTCTGTTGCGGATTAGCGGCGATTCGCCAAGCCAAGAAACATGGCAGGCCGCGTGGCAAAAATTATTGGCGCGTCATAGTGCGCTGCGCACGGCATTCTACCGGGACGCAGACGAAAAAATACGCTGGCAAACCTATGCACTGGATGAGCTTCCCGCCGAATCGGCTTTAAAAACAGCACGCTGCAACTCGTTGGAGGAGGCAAGCGAGCGGGTCGCCTCTTGGACATCTATCCCGTTTGACCTGAGCCAAGCCCCTTTGGCTCGGGCTGGCTTGATACAAACCCCGGAAACGCAGCTGTTCTGGTTCGCGCTTCATCATTCCGTTGTAGACGGCTTGTCAGCCAGGATTTTACAGGAGGAGTTATATGCTTTATTGCAAGGAAAAACCCTCCCTCCCGCTGCCGACGGCATAAATTTGGCCTGTATCGCAGAGCAGGCCTATCTAAGAACGCCGCAAGCGGAAAAGGACAGGCATTTCTGGCAAGAGCATTTAAAAAATACGCTTGCCGACAGCAACGGGAATGCCTTTAACGCATTTGCCACGGATTTCGAACGGCCACTCGTTCCGACACGCAAAGCGGCCAAATCGTTGACCGAACGGCTTGATGCGCAATGCGTGGAAACGTTGACCCAGCTGGCCCGCAGCCAAGGCGTGGGAATTCACTCGCTATTGCTGGCCATACTTGGCGACGAGGCACGAAGACGAAGCGACCGGACCACCCTGATTATTGGCAGCGCAATATCCATGCGCCCTGCCGGTGCAGAACAGGCGGTCGGACTTTTCGTTAACCTGTTGCCGTTGGTGCTGCATGGCGATAAAAGCGATCAATTCAATGCACACCTTCACAACGCCCAATCGACGCTGAATACCGCAATCCAGGCTATCGGTACGCCCTCATCGCAAATATTGCGTGATTTTCAAAATAGACATCCTGATATTTTGCCGCTTTCGCGCGCCTCCATTTTTGACATTTCCTTAACCGCCAACACATCGCGCATCAGTAAAGATAAGGATGCAGCATTTAGTCTGGCTCCGCAGACCTTACCCGGCGAACTGAACCCGGTTCCCAGCGGCATCGATTTGGCTTTCTCCCATGAGCCGGACTTACAGGGCGGGCTAATATTGACATTGGCGTGGAATCCCGAGCTTTACCGGCAAAATACGGCCCAGTCCTGGCTGACTGCTTTTAAAGAACGGGCCGTCTGGTTAGCCGCCGACCTGTCCCGCGCCCAAAACCCAATGCCGCCCTTGCTGCCTTTTGAGCGGCAGCTGCTGCAAAAATGGGAACAAGGGCCTGTCATCCCGGTGCCTGAACTTTGCTTCCAGCAAGTCTTTGAAAACTGGGCCCAAAAGACGCCGCTTCATCCTGCCGTGGTCTGCGAACATGAAACCCTAACCTATGCCGAACTGGATCGCCAAGCCAACGACATCGCCCATGCGCTGTTGGATCATGGCCTGGAAGTCGGGGACGCCGTTGCCGTCCTGACCGACATTTGCGACGGCTTGCCCGCCATAGTGCTGGGCATCTGGAAGGCCGGGGCCGTCTATTTGCCGTTGGCGGCAGACCACCCGCCCGAGCGGTTGGCCCATATGATGAGCGACGCCAAGGCGCGGATTCTGGTCGCACCGGACAACCAGCCCGTCCCTAGCGCCTTGTCGGACATGGCGACGGCGGTCTTAACGCCCGGCTGTTGGCAGACTTCGGAGCGCCGCCCGGAAATCATCCGCCCGGCCGACAGCGTGGCCTATGTCATCTACACCTCCGGCACGACAGGAATGCCCAAGGGCGTACCCATATCCCACGCCGCGATGATCAACACCATCCAGGAATCGGCCAGCGCCGTTAGCCTGACCGCGGACGATCGTGTCGCGCTGGTTGCGACGCCCAGTTTTGACGCTTCCTTATGGGAGCTGGGCCTGGGCCTGCTCAATGGCGCCGCGCTGGTGCCGATTTCAAAAAGCCTGCGCGACGACCCGTGGGCCATGAAGGATTATTACGCCCAAATGGCCGTGACCGTGGCCTTCCACGCCCCGTCCTATTTGCGTATCAGCAAAAACAAGCCGTTTAACGGCCTGCGCGTGCTGATTGTCGGCGGCGAGCCGTCCAGCCACGAGGACGTGAACATTCACGGCCGTGGCGTCGAGTTTTGGCATGCCTATGGGCCCACGGAAACGACCATCATCGTTAGCCTGGAATATATTCCCCGCTTCCCAGACCCCAACCTTCCTTTGTCCGTCGGTTCGCCGTTGGCCAATACCCGCATATCGATCCGCAATGGCGACGGGCAACCCGTTCCGCCCGGCGTCATCGGCGAAATCTGGCTGGGCGGACTGGGCCTGTCCAGCGGCTACCTGAATAATGACGAGCTGAGCGCCGAACGCTTTGTGAGCGTTGACGGCGGCCGATTCTACCGCTCCGGCGATTTGGGCTGCTGGACGGACAATGGCCGTCTGGTCATCAAAGGCCGCATCGATCACCAAATCAAAATCCACGGCCAACGCATCGAACTGGAGGAAATTGAAAAGGCCTTGCTGGCGCTGCCGGATGTCGCCGAAGCCTTGGTGCTGGTCGATAATGCCGCCAACGGCACGAAATTTCTGCGCGGCTTCGTCGCTATGGCAAAAGGCTGCGCATTGCCCGGCGAGGCGGACTGGCATGGACGCCTGTCCGCCCGTCTGCCTCATTACATGATTCCGGCTACCCTGACCGCGATTAACAGCATTCCGCTAACCGTTAACGGCAAGGTGGACAGGGAGGCGCTGCTGCAATTAGTCGGCGACGCACAGGTCGAAACGATAAAAACGCCGCCATCCGGGCCGATGGAAGTGCTTATCGCGCCGATTTGGAGTGAGTTGCTAGGGCAGGATGTCTGCCGCGAAGATAATTTTTTCGGTCTGGGCGGCAACAGCCTGTTGGCCGTGTCGATGGCGCATCGCCTGTCAAAAGCCTTGGCAATCGGCATCCCGGCGCGTTACCTGTTTACCGCGCCCACGCTGGCCGCATTTGCCGCGCGTGTCGCTGACAGCCAATTCCTGCATGAAAGCCCCGACAATATAATTGAAACCAGCGACTTGGCTACCGAAGGCGAACTCGAGTTTTGGCTTGCCGAGCAAACCGGACTTAATACCAATCCTTTCATAATGCCTTTGGTCCGCAAGGTGCAGGGCGATATGCCTGATCTGGAAAAATGGAACCGGGCATGGACCACGTTGACGGAACGCCATGAATCATTGCGGGCGCAATTTGTCGAAGACCAACAGGGGGCTTTGCATCGTAATGTAGTCCAGCTCGACCGCCCGGAATTCGAAGAAATCACAGTCACTGATTCGGCAAGCGCTAATACGCTTATCCGCCAACGTCAAAGCCGGGCTATCCCGCTCAATGCCGCGCCGCTTTGGCGGGCGGGCTTGGTGCATGTCGGGCAAACAGGCGAAACGCTGTTTTGGCTTGCGATGCATCATGCTATCGGCGATGGCGGCTCCCTTAACATTTTACTGGCCGAGCTGGCCCAGTTATTACAGGACAAAGAGCTGCCCCCGCTGCCGGGAAGTTATGCGCATTCCGCTGCCAGAGCCGCCGCGTACATGACCAGCGATGAATTTAAACAGGACAACCTGTATTGGCGAAATAGCCTGACGGCCTTGCCGGACGCGGCCTTTGAGGACTGGCCGTTGGACATGCCCCGCTTGCAGGACGGCAAGTCCGGCTGCCACCGGCTGCAAATATGCCTGCCTGCCGATACTACGTTGGGATTAAAGGCCCTTGCCCAGCGCTACGACAGCAGCATGCATGCGCTGATGCTGACCCTTCTGGCGATGGAAACCCGCCGACGTTCGCAACGCCGGCAATTTTTGATCGGCACCCCCGCCGACATGCGCGAAACCACCGAAGAAGCCGGAATCATCGGCTATTATGTCAACATGCTGCCGTTGATCATGGACGGCCATGCCGCTGACAGCTTTGAGAGCCAATTAATCGGCACCCAACAGGCGCTGGCCGTCGCTCTGCACCACGGACGCGTGCCGTTTGCGCGCATTTATAACGACTTCCGCCAACAACGCCCCGGTTACCGTCATCCGTCCCGCTATCCGTTGTTTGATTTTGTTGTCAATGAAGTGCCGCTAGCCCCATCCGGCAACGCTGATTTTCAGTTCTTAACCAATTTAAATTGCACTGAAACCATTAGCTACGAGCTTTCCGAAAGCCCAACCAGCCAGGATATGGTGCTTACGCATGAAATAATGCCTGACGGCAAGCTCATGCTCCAGCTGCAAGCTAATTCTGCAATTTACTCGCAGGAAACGGCGACCGCCTGGCTCAATTCGTTGCAAGAGCAGGCCGTCTGGTTAGCCGCCGACCTGTCCCGCGCCCAAAACCCAATGCCGCCCTTGCTGCCTTTTGAGCGGCAGCTGCTGCAAAAATGGGAACAAGGGCCTGTCATCCCTGTGCCTGAACTTTGCTTCCAGCAAGTCTTTGAGGACTGGGCTCAAAAGACGCCGCTTCATCCTGCCGTCGTCTGCGAACATGAAACCCTAACTTATGCCGAACTGGATCGCCAAGCCAACGGCATCGCCCATGCGCTGTTGGATCATGGCCTGGAAGTTGGGGACGCCGTTGCCGTCCTGACCGACATTTGCGACGGCTTGCCCGCCGTCGTGCTGGGCATCTGGAAAGCCGGGGCCGTCTATTTGCCGTTGGCGGCAGACCACCCGCCCGAGCGGCTGGCCCATATGATGAGCGATGCCAAGGCGCGGATTCTGGTCGTACCGGACAACCTGCCCGTTCCTGTTGCCTTGTCGGACATGGCGACGGCGGTTTTAACGCCCGGCTGTTGGCAGTCTTCGGAGCGCCGCCCGGACATTGTCCGTCCGGCCTCCAGCGTGGCCTATATCATCTACACCTCCGGCACGACAGGAATGCCCAAGGGCGTACCCATATCCCACGCCGCGATGATCAACACCATCCAGGAATCGGCCAGCGCCGTTAGCCTGACCGCGGACGATCGTGTCGCGCTGGTTGCGACGCCCAGTTTTGACGCTTCCTTATGGGAGCTGGGCCTGGGCCTGCTCAATGGCGCCGCGCTGGTGCCGATTTCAAAAAGCCTGCGCGACGACCCGTGGGCCATGAAGGATTATTACGCCCAAATGGCCGTGACCGTGGCCTTCCACGCCCCGTCCTATTTGCGTATCAGCAAAAACAAGCCGTTTAACGGCCTGCGCGTGCTGATTGTCGGCGGCGAGCCGTCCAGCCACGAGGACGTGAACATTCACGGTCATGGGGTCGAGTTTTGGCATGCCTATGGACCCACGGAAACGACCATCATCGTTAGTCTGGAATATATCCCCCGCTTTCCCGACCCCGGCCTTCCTTTGTCCGTCGGTTCGCCGTTGGCCAATACCCGCATATCGATCCGCAACGGCGACGGACAGCCCGTACCCCCCGGCGTCATCGGCGAAATCTGGCTGGGCGGTCTGGGCCTGTCCAGCGGCTACCTGAATAATGACGAGCTGACCGCCGAACGCTTTGTAAGCGTTGACGGTGGCCGGTTCTACCGATCCGGCGATTTGGGCTGCTGGACGAACGACGGCCGCTTGGTCATCAAAGGCCGCATCGATCACCAAATCAAAATACACGGCCAGCGCATCGAACTGGAGGAAATTGAAAAGGCCTTGCTGGCGCTGCCGGATGTCGCCGAAGCCTTGGTGCTGGTCGATAATGCCGCCAACGGCACGAAATTTCTGCGCGGCTTCGTCGCTATGGCAAAAGGCTGCGCATTGCCCGGCGAGGCGGACTGGCATCCCCGCCTGGCTGTCCGTTTGCCCCATTACATGATTCCGGCCACCCTGACCGCGATTGACAGCATTCCGGTAACCGTTAACGGCAAGGTGGACCGGGAGGCGCTGCTGCAATTAGTCGGCGAAACGCAGGCCGAGACGATAAAAACGCCGCCATCCGGGCCGATGGAAGCGCTTATCGCGCCGATTTGGAGTGAGTTGCTGGGCCGGGACGTCTGCCGCGAGGATAATTTTTTCGGCCTGGGCGGCAACAGCCTGTTGGCCGTGTCGATGGCGCACCGCCTGTCAAAGGCCTTGGCAATCGGCATCCCGGCGCGTTACCTGTATACCGCGCCCACACTGGCCGCATTTGCCGCGCGCGCCGCTGAAGCCCGGCTTCAGCAGCAAAACCTTACCCGTCTGCCCGAAACCAGCGACGTAGCCACCGAAGGCGAGCTTGAATTCTGGGTGGCCGAGCAGGCCGGGATTAATACCACGCCCTTCATAATGCCTTTGATCCGAAAGGTGCAGGGCGATATGCCTGATCTGGAAAAATGGAACCGGGCATGGGCAGCGTTAACGGAACGACACGAATCATTGCGCACGCAATTTGTCGAAGACGATCAAGGCACTTTACGCCGCATCGTGACCCAGGCAACCCATCCGGTACTGGAAGAAATATCCGTCAGCGATCTGGAAGGCGCTAATACGCTCATCCGCCAACGCCAAAACAAGCCCATTTCCCTCAATGCCGCGCCGCTTTGGCGAGCGGGCTTGGTGCATATCGAGCAAACAGGCGAAACGCTGTTTTGGCTTGCGATGCATCATGCTATCGGCGACGGCGGCTCCCTTAACGTTTTGCTGGGCGAGCTGGCCCTGTTATTACAGGGTAAAGAACTGCCCCCGCTCGTGGGAAGTTATGCGCATTCCGCTGCCAGGGCCTTAGCCTACCTGTCCGGCGATGAGTTTAAGCATGATTTTTCGTATTGGAGCAATAGCCTGACGGCCTTGCCGGAAGCGGCCTTTGAGGACTGGGCATTGGATATGCCCCGCTTGCAGACCGGCAAGCCCGGCTACCACCGGCTGCAAACATGCCTGCCTGCCGATATTACCTTAGGATTGAAGACCATCGCCCAGCGCTACGACAGCAGCATGCATGCGCTGATGCTGACCCTTCTGGCCGTGGAAACCAGACGACGCTCGAAGCGCCGGCAATTTTTGATCGGCACCCCCGCCGACATGCGCGAAACCACCGAAGAAGCCGGAATCATCGGCTATTATGTCAACATGCTGCCGTTGATCGTGGACGGCGATGCCACCGACAGCTTTGAGAGCCAATTAATCGGCACCCAACAGGCGCTGGCCGCCGCCCTGCACCACGGACGCGTGCCGTTTGCGCGCATTTATAACGGCTTCCGCCAACAACGTCCCGGTTACCGTCATCCGTCCCGCTATCCGCTGTTTGATTTTGCGGTCAATGAAAACCCTCAAGCCCGAACAGCTAAAGCCGGCATGGGCTTTCGGACTTTGGCGCGTTTTAATGAGGCTGTTGAATACGAATCGGTCGATGTCTCTCCAGGCCAGGACATGGTGTTCATCCATGAAATCCTGCCCGGCGGCGAACTGATGCTACAGCTGCAAGTAAACTCTGCGGTTTACTTGTTGGAAACCGCAACCGCCTGGTTCAACTCATTTCGCTGGTGGGTTGAATGGTTGTGTGCGGATAAAGGCCATGCCCACATGCCTTTGCCCAAATTGTTGCCGCAAGAAGCGGAACGCCTGGCGAAAAATGGATACGGTCGCACCGTTCCCCGTCCCAACCAACGTTTCCATGAATTATTTGAAGCGGTTATCGACAGCATGGGGACCGACAGTTCGAAGCGACTGGCGGTTATGACGCCCGAAAGCCGATTGTCCTATTTATCGGTTGAGGAACAGGCCAATCGCCTGGCTAATGCGCTGATTCAATCGGGCATTAAACCCGGCGCGGTCATAGGCGTCCTGACCGGCCGCTCGCCGCAATTGCCAGCCACTATTTTAGGTATATGGAAAGCCGGGGCGATTTATCTTCCCCTGTCGGCCGACCTGCCCGTTGAACGGCTGTGCCATATGGTGAGCGATGCGGCAGTCCGGCAACTGATTGTTTTAGACGGGCTGGATGTCCCTCAAGCCATCGTCCAACTTACCGGTGCGCAGTTACGGCCCGAACAGCTGGAAACCGTTCATAATCATCGGCCTGCCGTTTCAGGGGATGCCGGGGATACAGCCTATATCATCTACACCTCCGGCTCTACCGGATTGCCCAAGGGTACGTTGATCGCTCACCAAAGCTATGTGAACATGGCGCTTGGCTGCGGGGAAATGCTGGGCATTAACTCGGATGATCGTTGCCTGATGTTCTATTCGCCGTCCTTCGATGTTTCCTTGTCGGATATGGGCGTGCCTTTGCTGTTTGGCGCGACCGTTTGCCCTGTCCATGACGACTTGATTGATTCTCCCAATCAATTCATGAAATTTTTAAACGACGCCCAAATTACCGTTGCCGACATCAGCCCTACCTATTTAAGGCTGTTTGACAGTGCGGATTTTCAATATCTCAGGATTCTAGTCACAGGCGGCGAAGCGCCATTTCCAGCCGACATCGTTAAATACTCAAAACAAATCAGCTATTTCAATGCTTATGGGCCGACAGAAAACACGGTAACCTGTGCGTTGGGCCGACTGAGCATAAACCACGCCCGTACGCCGTCATGCGGCTTGCCCTTGCCGAACACAAGCATCCATATCTGCGATGCCAATGGCAATCTGTTGCCGCCGGGTGAAATAGGCGAACTATGGCTAGGCGGCATGGATCTGGCAAAAGGCTATTTAGGCCGGGCGGATTTGACTTCCGCCAGCTTTGTCGAGACCGCTGAAGGACGCAGGTACCGATCCGGCGACATCGGCCGCTGGCTGACCAGGTTGCCCGATAGTCCGGACGCCGCCGATGAAGTGCAGTTCCTTGGCCGCATGGACAGCCAGATTAAAATGAATGGCATCAGGATAGAGTTGGGCGAAATCGAACATATCGTCAACGGCCATCCTTCCGTATTCCAGGCTACGGTATTGGCCGATGAAATTGCGGACAAAAAACAGCGCCTGTCTGCTTTCATCCATCTTCGCAATGATAGGGCCTGCCCTTCGGATATTGAATGGCGGGACTATCTGTCCGACCATTTACCGGCCGCGACGATTCCGACGTCCTTCATTATCGTCGATTCCATTCCGGTCAACAGTTCCGGCAAGGTCGATACAGCCTGCCTGCGCGGTCTTGCCCGCGAACAGCAAAACCATGCTATTTCGGACAAGCCGCCGCAAACGCCAATGGAAAAACGCGTGGCGGCGATATGGTGCGAACTTTTAAGGCTGGAAACGATCCGGAAAGACGATAACTTTTTTGCCCTTGGCGGACACAGTCTGGTGGCCATTGCCGCGGCCCATCGGCTTGAGCGCGACCTTAATCGTCCGGTTGCGGCCAGGGAATTGTTCGCCTTTCCAATCCTGAGTGATTTTTCCCGCCGTATTGACGTCGAAGATCTAGCGCCTGCCGCTGATTTTGCACCGACAGACAAAGCCACAACCGGACAGTTGGAGTTCTGGGTGGCGGAAAAAATCGGCAAGGCGAACCGTGGCCTCAATCTGACATTCTCCGTCGCAGAGCAAGACCGTAAAGTGGCCGCCGAACAATGGCAACAGGCCTGGGGCGAACTGGTCGCCCGCCATCCTGCCTTGCGCACTTATTTTAAAGAGGATGCCGACGGCCAATTGCTGCGGCAAATTTTGCCCGCGCTGGACATAGAGCTGGAACGACAATGCCTGCCCGACTTATCGGCCGCGCGTATCCATATCGCTAACCTGCAAGCCATGATTATCCCAATGTCCTCGGCCCCTTTATGGCGTGCCGGTCTGGTCTTTGTTGAAGATACCCGGCAAGAGGTTTTTTGGCTGGCCCTGCACCATGCCGTTGGCGATGGCATTTCCATCGGCATTTTGCTCGACGAATTGTCCTTGCTATTGGCGGGGGAGAAATTACCGGCCCTGCCGGGCGACTATAATCACTTTGCCGGTCGCGAGCTGGCCTACCTTAAAGACCGGGCCGCCGTCGATGCGGAGTATTGGAGCGAAACCCTGGATGGCCTTGGCAACGGCGATGAAAGCACGCCCCAGCCCTTCGATGAGTGGCCCCTGGATTTTAGCCGCCCAATTAACAGCGGCGACGGAAAAAACAAGGGCGGCCATTTCTTCCGCATCGCCCTTGATGCCGTCACGGCCAAAAGCCTTAAGGCTTTTGCCAGCCGACACGGGGCCAGCCTCCATGCCCTAATGATGGCGCTATTGGCAATGGAGACCTCCAGACGAACCGGGCGTCCGAATTTCGTCATGGGGACGGTAGGCTCGACCCGCGAATTGGCGGAAGACTCGGCCATGGTCAATTATTTTCTCAATATGCTGCCGATACCCTGCCGGATTAACCCTAACGATTCTGTAGAACAGTCGCTGGCTGCCATGCAGCTTGGCATCAGCCAAGCCTTGCAGCATGAGCGTTATCCGTTTGCCCAAATCTGCCAGGATTTTCGCAATCGCCATGCGGCATCAAACCACCCTACCCGCTTTCCGCTATTCGATCTGGCCGTTACGGAAAATCCGGGTTTAGGTTCGGTCTCCGAAAGACATATCAAGCTTGTGCCTATCAATGACAGCGCGACCGGGGAGATGCGCTACGATCTCAGGCCTAATCCGCCGCCGCAGGACATGGTGTTGATTCATGAAGCCCTTGTCGATGAGGGGCTTGGGCTGTATTGGTACGTTGATGCGAACCTTTACGAAAAAGATACCGCGTTGGCCTGGATCAATACTTTATTGGATTGGATGCGTTTTATCGTATCCCCGGAACGCCAAGCGCAAACAGCTTTGCCGTTGCTGAGCGCAGCTGAAGAAAAGCTATTGGACAGTTGGCAATACGGCCCGTCTTTGCCCAAGCCTACCGGCTACTTGCAAGACCAATTTATGCGGGTAGCCGGGCAAGAACCGCACAGGCCCGCTTTACTGTTAAACCAAGAAAGCCAAAGCTATGACCAAATAGACGAGCAAAGCAATAGCCTGGCGCAGGTTTTGCGAAGGCGCGGCATTGGCCCCGGTGTTGCGGTGGGGGTGTTGACCGAGCGATCAACGGCCTTGCCCGCGACTGTCTTGGCGATCTGGAAGGCCGGCGGATGTTACCTGCCCTTGTCTGTCGAACTGCCCGGAGAACGGCTAAAATTTATCGCCGAAGATGCGGACATCAACTTATTAGTGGTGCTGGACGGGCTGGAGATACCCGCCGAACTGGCATCCTATGCGTTCCTGCGCCCGGAAACCCCGGCCTTCGAATCGTCGGCCCCAATCAACCACGGCTGCCGGGACACGGACCCTGCGTATATCATTTATACTTCCGGCTCCACCGGGGAACCCAAGGGCGTGGTCATAACCTTCGAAGGCTACGCCAATTTTTGCCTGGGCATGAAACTGGCGCTGACGCTTTCCCCTGACGATAAAATATTGCAAATTTCTTCGCCTTCATTTGACGCCTGGCTGCACGAACTGGGGCTGGCATGGTTTCATGGCGGCGCCTTGGCGCCGGTAGTCCGCAGCGAATTGGACGACATTTCCGGGATGCGTTTGAAAATGCAAGGCCTGGGCATTACCATCGCCACCCTGTCGCCATCGTACCTGGGATTATTCGGCAATGCCGAATTCCCCGGCTTACGGATGCTGATGACGATGGGCGAGCCGCCGGTGAAAGCCAACGCTCTGCACTACGCAGGTCGCCTGACTTACATTAACGGTTACGGCCCATCGGAAAACAGCGTGGGTTCCTGTATTGGGCAAATTACCTCCCAATCCACGCGCATGACTGCGGGACGCCCATTAGCCAATACTTCCGCTCATATCCTGAGCAAGGACCGGCGGCCGGTGCCGCCGGGATCGACCGGCACCCTCTGGCTGGGAGGACGCGGCCTGTCGCCCGGTTATTTGAACCGCCCGGAACTGACGGCTGAAAGCTTTGTCGAAACCCCGGAAGGGCGCTTTTATAACTCCGGCGATTTGGCGCGCTGGACGCAGCAGGGCGAAATTGAAATCCTCGGGCGGATAGACAACCAGGTAAAACTTCGCGGTCAACGTATCGAACTGGAGGAAATAGAGCACCAAATCAGCCTGCATCCCGGCGTATCTCAGGCTGCCGTGGTCATTCACAACATGGCGGACGGGACGCCGGGCTTGTACGGTTTTGTTTGCCTACACCCTGAAGCGTCCCCAATCGATAACGGCGAATGGCGTTCGTTTCTGGCAAAGAAACTGCCCAATTACATGATCCCCGCCGCAATAACGGCGGTGCCCAGCATTCCTGTGTCACTGTCGGGCAAAGTCGACCGTAAAAGGTTAAGTGCCGACTATCTTGATCGGGACATGGAGGAGATTGCATCAAATGATTCCGCTGTCGGCAGACTTACCTCCCCTGGCAACCGGATCGAAAAACGGATAGCCGAAGTATGGTCGGACATTTTTTCGGGGCGCACCCTCCATAACGAGGACAATTTCTTTGAACTCGGCGGTCACAGCCTTGCGGCCATTCATGTCGTGAACCGTCTTCGCCAGGAATTTACCTGTACCATCAATGACCTTTACGAACACCCGGTGCTGGCTGATTTTGCCAAAACTTGCCAACCCAGGCATGAACATATTCGTGACCTATTGGTAAAAGTTAAATTAGATTGGCAATCCTATGCCGCCCAATTGGATGCCAATCCCAACGAGCGTATTGACGGGCTTAATGCTGCGCAAGAACACTATTGCGCCCGCAACAAAAAATACAGCGGTATTGATCTTGAGCCTCGTAATGATTATGAAAATATCTTGCTGACCGGGGCAACCGGCTATGTCGGCTGCTATTTGCTTCGGGAAATGCTCAAGGAAGGCAAGCGAAAGATCACCGCCTTGATCAGGGGCGCCGATCATGCGGCCGGGCGGGACAGGCTGCATCAGGTATTGGCCCATTATTTCGGCCCTGAAGCGGGCGCGGAACTGGCTTATCATCCCGGATTGCAGGTGCTGTCCAGTGATTTGGGCCAGCCAAACCTGGGGCTGGACCGGGAGCAATGGACATCGCTGGCTAACCGGACCCAAGCTATTTTCCATTGCGCGGCCAATGTAAGGCATTACGGACATTACCAGGAATTTCATCGGGATAACATCAGCTCGGTGCAGCACTTGCTGGAATTGGCGACTCACAATGTGGACGCGCCCACCGACTTCCATCTGATTTCCACCACCTCAGTCGTCGGCAAGCCCCCGGAAAGCGGGTTCAAGTTGTTCAGCGAATACGACTTGCCCAACCCGGATTTAAGCGACAACTACTATATACGGACCAAACAGGAAGCCGAGCGCCTGGTATTGGCTGCTCGGGGCAAGCTCAACAACGCCTGCATCTACCGTGTCGGTAATGTGGTGTTTGCGACCGATGACAGTAACTTGCAGATCAATCTCAAAGACAATGCTTTTTTTCGCTTAGTCGCTGCATTGATTGAATTAGGCGCGGTTCCGAAAAAAGTCGAGGCGTTATTTTGCCATGTCGATTTAGTTGCCAGGGCAGTATTGCTGCTTGCGGAAACGCGAGCCTTGTCCAACGAAACGCACCATATCGAACATTCTCAGGAAACTTCCTTGGCGGAATTTATTAGCAGTGCATTTCCATTAGTTACCTGCGACTTCGGTGTGTTCATCGATCATTTGCTCAAGGCCCTGGACAAACCCGAACAGCAACAGGCTTTTTACGAAGTGCTGGACGGTTTTAACCTGTATGGGGGACAAGCGCCTCAGGTCAAAGCTCAACATATTGAATTGACCAGTGACCGCACCAACCAACTGCTTAAACGCTTAGGCTTGGAGTGGACGGATGTTTCATCTGAAGGTCAGCTGCGGTTCCTGCGGGAAGCAAATTTACATTTTAAAAATTAAGGAGTTAACATGTTGAAGCACGTTCGCAATTTGGGCTTGCGCATTGGGGAATTTGACGCGCCAAGTTTTGATACGAAGGAAATAGCGGCCTCGCTCAATATTCTGCACGAATATTTTGGCAGCAACAGTTCTTCCGTTCGTCCCCATCCTGACGAAGATATTATTCGCGATGCAATTCGTTCAATTGCGCCAAAGATAGCGACGCTGGCCGACTTGCTGGTTGAAACGCTGGAAAGTTCCCATAGCGGCATATTTATTCCAAAATTGAAATTGGATACTTTCGATGTTGAAACGCGTAAATTGCTGCTGTACGCCTTAACGCTATGCATGGGTCACCCTTCCGCTACCGATCAGGTGGATAATCGCATCATTTGGGATATAAAAGCACGGGATGAGTTTTTGAAAGCAAGCCATATACCCACATACTCCGAACACGCAAATGAAGCCGAATTACATACCGATACCCAATACCACCCCGAGCCCGAACGCTATTTAATCCTGTACTTTATCAGGCAAGCCAACTGCGGCGGAGGAACTTCCATATTGCGCGATTTCAATTCCATTAAACAAAATATGCGCCAAAGCACTGAAGGAGCCTGGGCGGTTGAGTATCTGGAGAACACCAACTTACCGTTCCAAGTTCCTACCAGCTTTACATCCAACCAGCGCTCAGATAATGTGGAAGTCACTATTGCCCCCATTTTCGGTACCTTCCCGAGTATTCGTTACCGGCGCGATACCCTAAAAAGAGGGCTTCAGGCGCGAACGGAATTTGATACATCCGAGACACGGCATGCTATCAGTCTCCTGGAAAAAGAACTTCAAAATACCGAACTGCTGGTCAAAAATGTTTGTTATTCGGACGGTTTTTTTATGCTGAATAATCATGAAGCCTTACATGGCCGGGAATCATTTACAGATCGGGAACGCTATGCTGTCAGAATACGCATTTCGAACAAAAAATGTTAATGCCGGAGTAGCTTAATGAATTTTCAATTTTTCACTTTTCTTAATAATGAAACAGGTGAAGTCGATTTCAAACTGATTTTAATGACTGCCATGTCAGGGCTGTCCAATACCCTGAATTTAGCGCTTATTAACGCATCTGTGGCATCAATGAAGGTGGGAGGGCCTTTTTGGCAACATTTTGTAATTTTCGGCATTAGCCTGACACTGTTCGTGTATTCCCTGCGCTATGTCCTCTACGAATCCAGTCGTATCGCTGAAAAAGCCGTTTGTAACATTCGCGCCCGCTTAGGAAATAAAATCCGTCAGTGCGATTTACAGTCGTTGGAAAAAATCGGCGAATCGGACATTCTGGCCCGTATCAGCCGGGATACCGGCATGATCAGCCAGACGACCAGACCGCTGTTTGCCGCTACCCAGGCCGCATTTATGGTTGTATTTACCTTGCTATACATTGCCATAGAATCGCCCATTGCTGTCGTGCTGTGCGGCATTATGATTCTATGCGGCGCTATTTTTTATATGAAAGACCGAGAAGCCTACGAAAAAGGCCTGTCGGATTCATCGGACTCGGAAGATGCATTAGCCAAATCGTTGACGGGTTTATTGAGGGGATTTAAGGAAATCCGGATCAACCAGAAAAAAAGCGATGCGGTATTTGCCGATTTTTGCGATATAGCATCAACCGTAGGCACTATCCGCACCAATGTTATGCAGTTGTTTGCTGACACAGTGGTATTCATAGAAATGTTCTTTGTCATCCTGCTTGGCGGCGTTGTGTTCATACTCCCGGTCATTTCTAATGAATTTTCAGGAACGGTCACTCAGATCGTAGCCGCGATTCTGTTTTTTTTCGGTCCGCTGGCAACGGTTATCATGATGTACCCTGTCTATACGCAGGCCAACATGACAGTGGACAATCTCTACCGTCTGGAAAGGGATTTGGACAGAGATCAAAAAGCCGAAAACGATTCGAATGACATTGTCCAAAACGAATTCGACGACTTCAAAACCATACGTTTCGATCAAATCAGTTTTATCTATGCCGATCCTGACGGTTCGCCCAATTTTCAGATCGGCCCCATTACGACCACGGTAAATCGGGGGGAAATATTGTTTCTGATTGGCGGCAATGGGAGCGGTAAAACCAGTTTCATGAAACTGTTCACATTACTCTATCTACCCACGTCCGGTACTATTTTTGTCGATGACCAGCCGATTGACGATCTCAACATCATTTCTTACAGAAACCTTTTTTCAGCCATTTTCTCCGATTTTTATTTATTCGATAAACTATACGGTGTCGGCGATATTCCGCAGGAACGCGTGCAAGAGCTCCTGAAACTGATGGGCATCGACCATAAAACAAGCATTAAAAACGGCAGCTTTACAAATACCCACTTATCAACCGGCCAACGCAAACGCTTGGCCCTGGTTATGGCTTATCTTGAAGATAAGCCGGTCTATATCTTCGATGAAGTAGCCGCAGACCAGGACCCGCAATTTCGCAGTTATTTCTACGAAACATTATTACCCCAACTCAAGGCGGCCGGCAAAACGATATTAGTCGTCTCTCACGACGACCGGTATTTCCATGTAGCGGATCGGATTCTGCAAATGGATTACGGCCAATTATTCGCCCGCATAGATAAATGACATGACATCATTCAAAACCTCACGCACAAAAAGGAGTAAGCCGCTATGAGAAGTATCATAAACTGGTTGCAAAATTGCCACCGTGCCTTTTGGCGCCTGGTCATCCGGCAAACTCCTTACATCATAATTTTTATAGTCATACTCAGTTTCGGCGCCGTGCTGTTTTTTAACAGGATCGTCGTATCGGTCGACTCCGGGGAATTAGGGGTGCTCTGGCGGCGCTTGGGCGGGGGGACTGTTTTAGATACCGTCTACCATGAAGGACTTCATGTCATTCTTCCTATCAACAAAATGCACGTTTATAATGTTCGTAAACAGCAGTACAGCGATACCATTGAGGCTTTAACCACTGACGGCTTGTCCGTCAATGTCCAGTTTCAAGTCCGCTATTTCATCGCCCCGGACATGCTTCCCCTCCTTCATCAACGTATCGGCCCTGATTATGTCAATGTTCTGATTCGTCCTGAGGTACGAACGGCAATCCGTACGATTTTTGGTCAATATAGACCCGAAGACATTTACACTAACCAGAAATCCAATCAAGAGCGCATCAGCGAATTATCCAGAATACGTCTGGAAGCAGGCTATGTTTCACTGGATGATGTCTTGATTGTAAGCATAACCTTGCCTGATAAAATATCGCAAGCCATTGAAAACAAAATGACATACCAACAAATTGACGGCGAATACGCTTACCGGTTATCAATAGCCGAAAAGGAAGCTAATCGTAAGAAAATAGAAGCGGACAGCGTTGCTCAGTACAACTTCACATTACAATCCAGCCTAAGCCCGGAGGTGCTTCGCTGGCGCGGCATAGCCGCGACTGAAGAGTTAGCAAAATCGAACAATGCCAAGACCATTGTCATTGGCTCAGGCGCTTCAGGATTGCCGATCATTCTGGGTAAAGAATAAAATCATGGATCGTATCCTTTCAGGCTTGCTTGTTTTTGCGCTGGCAACGTTGGTTTATATTCAGCAAGAAAGGTCGCTGGACCAATATGCTTCCAATCGCCAGCAACATGCTGAAAAATCGCTGTCGCCCTTGATAGTCGGCGTCAGCTGGCCATTCGAAAAGGCACAAGACAGCTTTGCTCAGGGTTTGGAACTTGCCAAAGAAGAGATCGAGTCAACCGGCGGTCCGCAAATTAAGCTGATTCTTAGAGATGACCGGAATGATTGGGAAACATCACGAAAAATTGCCCTTGAATTCGCAAGCAACCCGGACATGTCTGCGGTAATGGGCTATCGTGATGACAGCATTGCAATTAGGGTATCGGGCATTTATGAACAGGCGGAGCTTTTGCATCTGATTGTAGGGGCCACGACTAACAGCCTGACGGAGCATGATTTCATTTATCTCGTGAGAACCATCAACGCCATAGAGGACGATGTGGCCCCGCTGGTACGGGCGGCCCCCAAACCAAAAAACGGCGCGTTGACCTATGCAATGGTTTGGGAGGCCCAGGATCGTTCCAGTGAATTGGCCTATCAATATCAAATTGCCCAAAATAAACATAACGGCGAATTGATTTATCAGAAACAATACGATCCTGAAACTACGGATATCCGGCATATAGTCAATGAAATACGCGGTACAGACCCCGATGTCATTTATTTTTCGGGGTCTGCTGAAACTACCGGAGAATTTATCCGTACCACGCGAAATTTAGGCATTAACACTCCCATTACCTTGATTAGCAAAAGCATGAATGAATTGGAGAAAATTGCCGGTAAAAATGCAATGCGCAACATAATCTATTTGGATTTTTATGACAAAAATGCAAACAATAAGGAAAATGTCTATTTCGTACAAAAATTTTTAGCCCGCTTTGGCAAATACCCTGACACATGGGCTGCACAGTCATATGATGCGCTCAATATACTTGCCGAGGCCTCGCGTCTAAGCCATTCCACCGTTGCGCTTGATTTAGCCTCGGCAATAAAATTTTCCCCGCCTTGGCATGGGGCCAATGGAATCTATAGTTTTAATCGAAAAGGCGAGCTAACGTCTAAGCCGGTTTTTGTACGTTTACTGAATAGCAGCGGCGAGCAAGAGATCGCCCTCAAGTAATGGATCAAAAGTGTGATTTGCTCACTCCAATAGTTTCCGTATTACTCCCATCTCACCCTAAAACCGTTTAACTTTAGAACGGGCTATAAAATCGAGTAGCCTTCGCATTTGTTGATCATTCAAGGGTGCCCCCCGTGCCAGTTAAGTTCTTATGCGTTCAGCCTTTTCCTGCATGGTTAAAATACAAGGCTGCATTTCGTTATTGCATTTCTTCTTGATGAGTTTCCTCGAAAATCTGCTGTACGGACTTGTTGTCAACTATCCCTTGCGCTGCGGCCTCCATGTTTACCGCACATCGCCGTCATTGCCTTTGTAATACCTCTTCTTCATTTTGTAAGCTTTACTACAAGCCAATCCCACATAAAATACAACAATTTCAATGCCCTATAAGATGGCACAACGATTGCTTTAGCTTAATCAAACAAAGCTATTGGTCAAGCCGATGAAATCAACTAAAGACATTGCCGCGCTGCTCGACGAACCTGCCTGCGAGCATAACAAGAAGGAAAAGTCCGGTTGTGCCAAACCCAAACCCGGCGCTTCGGCGGGCGGTTGCGCGTTCGACGGGGCGCAGATTGCGCTGCTGCCGATAGCCGATGTCGCGCATATCGTCCACGGGCCTATCGCTTGCGCGGGCAGTTCCTGGGACAACCGGGGTACCCGCTCTTCCGGCGCGGATTTATACCGCATCGGCATGACCACCGATTTGACCGAACAAGACATCGTGATGGGCCGTTCGGAAAAACGCTTGTTCCACGCGATCAAGCAGGCGATTGACAGCTACCATCCGCCCGCCGTATTCATTTATAACACCTGCGTTCCGGCCCTGGTCGGCGACGATATTAACGCCATCTGTAAATCCGCCGAAGAGCGCTGGGGCGTTCCGGTGGTGCCGATTGATTCTGCCGGATTTTACGGCACCAAGAATCTGGGCAACCGCATTGCCGGCGACGCGATGGTCAATCATGTGATCGGCACCCGCGATCCCGATCCCTTGCCGTTAACCGTGCAACGCGCGGAAATTATTATCCATGACGTTAACCTGATCGGCGAATACAACATCGCCGGCGAATTCTGGCATGTGTTGCCGCTGTTCGATGAACTGGGTTTGCGCATCTTATGCACCCTGTCCGGCGATGCGCGCTTCCGCGAAGTGCAAACCATGCACAAGGCCGAAGTCAATATGATGGTTTGCTCGAAAGCAATGGTCAATGTCGCCCGCAAATTACAGCAAAAATACGGCACGCCGTGGTTTGAAGGCAGTTATTACGGCATTACCGACACCAGCCAATCGTTACGGGATTTTGCCAAAGTACTTAACGATCCTGATTTAACCGAACGCACCGAGGCGCTGATCCTGCGCGAAGAAACCCGGATCAGGAAAGAACTGGAGCCGTGGAAAGCGCGCCTGAAAGGCAAGCGGGTGCTGCTGTTTACCGGCGGCGTAAAAAGCTGGTCGGTGATTTCCGCGTTGCAGGATT
>DAINRH010000006.1:0-24393 GCA_036741905.1 Methylobacter sp.
CGAAGCCGCTATCGATTTTGTCGATGAAGAAATCGATTTCCTGACCGACGGCGTGGTCGAAAACCGGATCGTCAACATACTGCACCGTATTGGAGATATCCAAAAAACAGCGCAACAAGGCCGCTTGCTGCGCGACGGCATGACCGTAGTCTTGGCCGGCAAACCGAACGCCGGAAAATCCAGCCTGCTCAACGCGCTGGCCGGACATGAAGCCGCGATCGTCACCGACATTGCCGGAACCACGCGCGACGTGCTGAAAGAGCGCATCCAGCTGGACGGCATGCCCCTGCATATCATCGACACCGCAGGCCTGCGCGAAAGCGACAATGCGATAGAACAGGAAGGTATCCGAAGGGCCCACGAAGAGATCAAAAACGCCGATAAAATTCTATTGCTGATCGATGCAAGAGAACCGGAAACCGAGTCGCTGTTAAAAACCCTGCCGCCCGGCGGCAACATCACCCGCATCTACAATAAAATAGACCTGCTGGGCCTGGAACCGGAAATCAAACAAACCGAGCTCGGCACCCAAATCTACCTGTCCATTAAAACCGGCGACGGCATGGAACTGTTAAAACAACACCTCAAACAGAGCGTCGGTTTTAACGAAGCGACCGACAACGTGTTCATCGCCCGAAGACGGCATATCGAAGCCTTAAACAAAGGCCATGAATTTGTCGAAAGCGCTTTAGACCAGTTAAGAGGCAGCCAAGCCGGGGAACTGGTCGCGGAAGACTTAAGACAAGCGCAAAACAGCCTTGCGGAAATTACCGGAAAATTCACCTCGGATGATTTGCTTGGGAAAATATTTTCCAGCTTTTGCATCGGCAAGTAACGACCGCCGCGACATACTCGGCGATTTGTAAAATCGATCATTGCTTCACTCGCGTACGATAGACACACCAAACTAACCCCTTAGTTACCCTCTATATAACCCGTTGTCGGCCAAAGCGGACAACGGCTCAAAAGAAAAAAATCCATGTTCAAACAAGCCTTCAAAAATATCGACGACATTTTGCACAAAGAGGCCGGTTGCGCCAGCGAACTGGATTACACCGAGCAGACCTCGTGGCTGCTGTTCCTGAAATTTCTGGACGGCCTGGAGCAGGACAAGGCCATGGAAGCCGAGCTGGAGGGCAGGAAATACGCGTTCATTCTCGACCTGCCGTACCGCTGGGAAAGCTGGGCCGCGCCCAAAGACAACGACGGCAAGCCGGATCACAACAAGGCGCCGACCGGCGACGATCTGCGCGACTTCGTAGACCGCGAGCTGTTTCCCTACCTGCACGGCTTCAAGCAAAAAGCCGATGGCCCGAACACCATCGAATACAAGATAGGCGAGATATTCGGCGAGATCAAGAACAAGATCCACAGCGGCTACAACCTGCGCGAAATCATCGACCACATCGACGAACTCCGCTTTCGCTCGCAGACCGAAAAGCACGAACTGTCGCACCTTTACGAAGCCAAGATCAAGAACATGGGCAACGCCGGGCGCAACGGCGGCGAGTATTACACGCCGCGTCCGCTGATTCGCGCTATCGTGCAGGTGGTGCAACCCAAAATCGGCGAGCGCATTTATGACGGCGCGGTCGGTTCGGCGGGCTTCTTGTGCGAGGCGTTCGACTACCTGACGGCCCAAGGCAATCTCACCACCGGCGACCACAACATCCTGCAAACCCGCACTTTCTACGGCAAGGAAAAGAAGTCGCTGGCTTACGTGATCGCGATCATGAACATGATCCTGCACGGCATCGAAACGCCGAACATCATCCACACCAACACCTTGGCCGAAAACCTTGCCGACATCCAGGACAAGGACCGCTACGACATCGTGCTGGCCAATCCGCCGTTCGGCGGCAAGGAGCGCAAGGAAGTGCAGCAGAACTTCCCGATTCGCACCGGCGAAACCGCGTTCCTGTTCCTCCAGCATTTCATCAAGATGCTCAAGGCCGGCGGACGCGGCGGCGTGGTCATCAAGAACACCTTCCTGTCCAACACCGATAACGCGTCGGTAAGCTTGAGGAAACTGCTGTTGGAAAGTTGCAACCTGCACACTATCCTCGACTGTCCCGGCGGCACCTTTCAGGGCGCGGGCGTCAAAACCGTGGTGTTGTTCTTCGAGAAAGGCGCGCCGACCCGCAAGACCTGGTACTACCGGCTCGAACCGGGCCGCAACATGGGCAAGACCAACCCGCTGAACGACGCCGATCTTGCCGAGTTTATCGAATTGCAACAAACTAACGCCGACTCGCCCAAAAGCTGGAGCGTGGATGCGGCCAGCATCGACCCGGCAACCTTCGACCTGTCGGTAAAGAACCCCAATGGCGGCGAAGCAATCATCCATCGCAGCCCGCAGGACATCATGGACGAGATTGCAGCATTGGATGTGGAGAGCGCCAATGTGCTTGGAAATATTAAAAAACTACTATCAGGAGCGGCTTATGACTGAGGATATTCGCTGGAAACAACGGTTTTCTAATTTTAATCGGGCTTTTTTATTGCTACGTGACGCGATGGACAACGATATGTCTACGCTCAGTCAGCTGGAAAAAGAAGGCATTATCCAACGGTTTGAATATACCTTTGAACTCGCCTGGAAAGTGCTGAAAGATAAAATGGAATGTGACGGCATTGTTTTAGACCAAATCTCCCCCAAAGCCGTTGTCAGACAAGCTTTCGCGGCAAAATATATCAACGACCCCGACACCTGGCTCAAAATGATTGGCGATAGAAATTTAATGAGTCACACCTACGATTTCGTTAAATTTGAAGCGGTCATTCAATCGATTGCCGATCATTATTTGCCGATGCTGCAAGAGTGGTATTTGAAATTGCTGATGGAAGTCAATGAGGCATGAATTCAACCGGCTTAACCAACGAGCAACTGGAACTTTTAACGCAAATTTTCAAAAAACACCCCGAAGTTCAAGCGGTAAAATTATACGGCTCACGGGCAAAAGGCACATTTCACGAACGCAGCGATATTGATTTGGTCGTGTTGGGTGCAGGTATTGACCGTTTTTTAATTGCCGAACTCTTATTGGATTTTGACGATTGCAATTTGCCTTATACGGTCGATTTGCAAAATTACCAGGAATTAAAAAATCGTGCGTTGATTGAACATATAGACCGCGTTGGCGTGGTGATTTATCAGCGGGAAAATCAGGGTGATGCGCAATGAAGGCGGGGTGGGAGATTAAGACGCTTGGTGATGTCTGCAATGTTGTTGGTGGTGGAACGCCACCAAAAGATAGAGCAGAGTTTTATTCTGGTGATATTCCTTGGGCGACTGTCCGAGATATGCGGTTGGACGTGATTACCGAAACCGAGTGCAAGATTACCAAAGCAGCCGTCAAAAACAGCTCAACCAACATTATTCCAGGTGACAATGTGGTAATCGCAACCCGCGTTGGTCTCGGGAAAGTCTGCTTGCTTGGACAAGATACCGCCATCAATCAAGACCTTCGCGGGATTGTTCCAATCGATCTGACTACCCTTTCGGTACGCTATCTTTTCTGGTGGCTCAAGAGCATTGCTGACTTGATCGTGGCGGAAGGAACAGGAGCGACAGTGCAGGGCGTAAAGCTTCCATTCGTAAAATCCCTTCAAATTCCACTTCCTCCACTCCCCGAACAGCAGCGGATCGTCGGCATCCTTGACGAAGCGTTTGACGGCATCGCCACCGCCAAAGCCAACGCCGAAAAAAACCTCAAAAACGCCCGTGCCTTGTTCGAAAGCCACCTGCAATCTGTCTTCACTCAGGGCGGCGAGGGGTGGGAGCAAAAAACGCTGGAAGAAATATCAACAACTTTTGGGAGAGGCAAGTCGAAGCACCGCCCACGAAACGACAAAATACTTTACAGTGGAAAATATCCATTTATCCAAACGGGCGATATTCGGAACGCAGGGCATTTCATCACTGAGTATTCCCAAACTTACAGCGAAGCCGGACTTGCCCAAAGCAAGCTGTGGCCGAAAGGAACAATATGCATAACTATCGCGGCAAATATCGCAGAGACAGGAATATTAGGTTTCGATGCCTGTTTTCCAGATAGCGTCATTGGCTTGGTAACAAATCCCAAAGAAGCGGAGATTGGTTTTGTAGAATATTTGTTACAGTCATTTAAGGTGAGGCTTCAAGCAAAGGGTAAAGGAAGCGCCCAAGCCAATATCAACATGGGCACGTTCGAAAACGAACGGTTTCCATTCCCCTCGGTTACAGAACAAAAACAAATCGTTGCCAAGCTCGACATTCTCTGTAAAGAAACCCAACGTCTCGAATCCATCTACAAACAAAAACTCGCCGCCCTCGACGAACTAAAAAAATCCCTGCTCCACCAAGCCTTCAGCGGTGAACTATGACCTGTATAAAAAAACCGGTTTTTTAAATCTATCCGTCATAACGCGATAAGAAAAACTGATTTTTTATACACGTTATCACTGTTGCATGTAACACAAGCAATGACTACGATGTTGCATGTAACAGTGACTGCGGAGATGATCATGAGCACAACTACTTCAGCGCGGGTGCAAAAGCACCGTGCGGGATTACGGAAATCCGGTTTGCGTCCGGTGCAGATTTGGGTGGCGGATACGCGGCGACCGGGTTTCGCCGAGGAGTGTCGCCGCCAGTCGCAGCTTGTGCAAGGCGACGCGCATGAGCGGGAAACCGCCGATTGGCTTGAGGCTGCGGCCGACCGCGAAGACTGGCAATGAGACGCGGCGATCTGGTAACGGTGGCCTTGCAAGGCGATCTTGGTAAACCGCGACCGGCATTGGTTATTCAATCGGATTTGTTTGACCTACATCCTTCTGCGGTCATTTTACCGGTAACCAGTGAGCTGCGCGATGCGCCGTTGTTTCGTATCCTGGTCGATTCAACTGAGCTGAACGGCCTCAATAAACCTTCGCAGGTGATGGTGGATAAACCGCAATCGATCACCCGCGAAAAAGTCGGTGCGGTCTTCGGCCGTTTGGACGATGAAACGATGCTGGCGGTTTTCCTTGGATTTGCTTAAAACTTATGAATGAAGCCGAAACCCGCGCCGAACACATCGACCCAGCCCTGAAAGCGGCAGGTTGGGGTGTCATCGAAGGCAGCCGTATCCGCCGCGAATATTCGATCACGTTGGGCCGCATCGAGGGGCAGGGCAAGCGCGGCAAGGCGTTGACCGCCGATTACGTGTTGGAATATCGCAACACCAAGCTGGCGGTAATTGAGGCCAAGGCGTGGGACAAGCTGCTTACCGAGGGCGTTGGTCAGGCTAAGGATTATGCAGGCAAGTTGGCCGTTCGATTCACCTATGCGACCAACGGCCAGGGTATTTACGGCATCGACATGCATACCGGTGTCGAGGGTGAGCTGGCGCGATATCCGACGCCCGATGAACTGTGGAGCCGCACCTTTGCCGTGTTGAATAGAGTGCGCGACCGCTTCGCTGCTGTACCTTATCCGGATAAAGGCGGCAGCTGGGCGATTCGCTTCTATCAGGAAATCGCGGTTAACCGTGTCTTGGAAGCCATCACCGAAGGCAGCGATCGAATCTTGTTGACGCTGGCTACCGGCACCGGCAAAACGTCGATTGCCTTTCAAATCGCTTGGAAGCTGTTTCAAACCCGCTGGAATCTGAGCGACAGGCTCAGGATGATCGGTGAGCCGACCCGGCGGCCGCGCATCCTGTTTCTGGCCGATCGCAATACCCTCGCTGATCAGGCCTACAACGATTTCTCTTCGTTTGCCGCGTTTTCCGAAGATGCACTGGTGCGCATCGATCCTGCGGACATCCGCAAGAAGGGCAAGGCGCCTAAGAACGGCAGCATCTTCTTCACGATTTTTCAGACTTTTATGAGCGGGCCAGCCCTTCGACAAGCTCAGGGCGAACGGGACTCAACTGCCGTTCGTGGTGAGTCCTTCGACGTAGCTCAGGACGAATTAAACTCAGATACCGTTCATGGTGAGCTTGTCGAACCACAGCTTCAAGGCGAACGCAGTTTTTATTTCGGCGAATATCCGCCGGATTTTTTCGACTTCATCATTATCGACGAATGCCACCGCGGCGGCGCAAATGACGAAGGCAACTGGCGCGGCATCCTCAACCACTTTACTCCCGCCGTGCAGCTCGGCCTGACCGCCACGCCCAAGCGCAAAGACAACGTGGACACCTACGCCTACTTCGGCGAGCCGGTGTTCGTCTACTCGCTAAAAGACGGTATCAACGACGGCTTTCTAACGCCGTTCCGGGTCAGACAAATTTCCACGACGCTGGACGAATACATCTACACCGCTGACGACTGCGTCATGGAAGGCGAAGTTGAATACGGCAAACTTTATAAGGAAGCCGATTTCAACAAGATCATCGAAATCAAGGAGCGGGAAAAGAAGCGTGTCGAAATTTTCATGGCGCAGATCGACCAGCGGCAGAAGACGCTGGTGTTTTGCGCCACCCAGGATCATGCCTTGGCGATGCGCGACCTGATCAACCAGATGACAACCAGCAGCGACCCGAACTATTGCCAACGGGTGACGGCCAACGACGGCGCATTGGGCGAGCAGTATCTGCGTGATTTTCAGGACAACGAGAAAACCATTCCGACCATCCTGACCACCTCAAAAAAACTCTCGACCGGCGTGGATGCCAGAAATATCCGCAACATCGTATTGATGCGGCCGGTGACCAACATGATCGAGTTCAAGCAGATCATCGGGCGCGGCACGCGGCTCTACGACGGCAAGGACTACTTCACGATCTACGATTTCGTGAAGGCGCACTATCACTTTTGCGACCCGGATTGGGACGGCGAACCGGTTGAGCCGGAAACCTGCCCCAAATGCGGCGGCTATCCGTGTCAATGCGAAAAGCCGTTGCCGCAACCTTGCCCGGTCTGCGGCCGGCGGCCTTGCGTATGCGAGCAAGAGCCTTGCCCAAAATGCGGCCTGCATCCATGTGCATGCAAGAAGAAGGCGAAAGTGACGCTTGCCGACGGTAAGGAGCGAAGTATTCAGTACATGACGGTGACCAGTTTCTGGCATCCCGACGGTACACCGATGTCGGCGCAGCAGTTTATGGAGCTGTTGTTCGGCCGGTTGCCGGAGTTTTTTAAAAACGAAGCCGAGTTGCGCGAGTTGTGGAGTTTGCCGGATACGCGAGCCAAGCTGTTGTTCGGGCTTGCCGAGAAAGGTTTCGGCAAAGAGCAGTTGCTGGAAATGCAAAAGATCATCGATGCCGAAAACAGCGATCTGTTCGATGTGCTGGCGCATGTGGCTTATGCTTTGCCGCCACTGAGCCGCGAACAAAGGGCCGCCAGGGCGAAGGTTGAAATCCATGCCCATTTCAACAGCAAGCAGCAGGCCTTTCTCGATTTTGTGCTGGCGCATTATGTTCAGGTCGGCGTCGAAGAATTGGACAGGGATAAATTGACGCCGTTGCTGCGCATCAAGTATCACGGCGCGATTGCCGATGCCGTGGCCGATTTGGGCAGGCCTGAGGAAATCGGCAAGGTGTTTGCCGGTTTTCAGAAGTATCTCTATCAATACCCGCGGTAAGGACTTCATCAATAATTTCCGCTTAGGGTTCCCTCGCTCTGTGCTAATCGTTATACACAAGTATCTGTGGGCTGTCGTCATGAGAGAAACATGCCGATATGCAGACCTTCCAGGTTTTAAAAACCTGGAAGGTCTAACTTGCAACGTTCTGAACAGGTGGGACGTTTCGAATGGAGTAACATGCCCCATCCTGCTTGATTCGAAAGTTCCCCGCCCCTTTAGCATAGGTATCTACACAATTTTTTATGCATAAGACCCTATATTTTCGTAGGGGCAATCCCTTGTGGTTGCCCAAGGTTCGCTGTGTATCAGGGCAACCACAAGGGATTGCCCCTACGGTGTGTCATGAATCCATAGCCATATATTGCCAACTTTACTTATGTAGATACTTGTGCCCCTTTAGGCTACATTCAGGATAGGTATGGCGCTGTAGCGTCCCAAACCGCAGAGCGGTTCAGGCTGCATTCCCACGCAGAGCGCTCGTCGTTATACACAAGTGTCAACGAACAGCCGGGCTGGGCATGTTGCCCCGCCAGAAACGTTTTGCGGTAGTTAAATATAATCGCTTAGCTTAGACGTCGCAGAAACGTTAGGAACGGGGTTGCAAACCCCGTCCCGCCTGGGTGCAGAGCGAGGGAACGATGAGTTTATGTTGGGAAGTTATTACCGACCATATCCTAAAGACAATCAGGTTTAAACTTTGAACGCCAATCGTTTCAGCAGACGATGAAAGTTCCCCCGATCCAACCCCAGCACTCGCGCCGTAGCGGCCATATTGCCCCGTTGCGCCGCTAATTGTTGCCGGATGAGCTGACGCTGAAACTCATCCACTGCGTTTTTAAAATCTATCGGCGCGGGTAAAGCGGTCGATGAATCGGTTAGGGTGTTGATAGGCGAGTCATTCGACGGCTCCGGCACTATATCCAGGTAGGCCAGGGATAGGGTTATAAAATCCGCCTGGCGGTTTTCCGGGGTCGCCGATTTTAGCGCCGCCCGGCTGAGTAAATGCTCCAGCTCGCGGATGTTGCCCGGCCAGTGGTAATCCAACAAGGCTTTCTTTGCATCCTGATCCAGACGCAACTTTTTAACGCCCAAACGCTGCTGGTTTTTTTCCAGGAAAGCGCCCGCCAGTAATAAAACGTCCTTTCCCCGTTCGCGCAATGCCGGAACGTGCATCGGATAAACGGCCAGACGATGGTAAAGATCCGGACGAAACTGGCCCGCAGCGACTTCCTGTTGCAGATTGCGGTTGGTTGCGGCAATGACCCGGACATTCACTTTGATTTGCTTATCGCTGCCGACACGCTGTATCTCGCCGTTTTGCAAGGTGCGCAATAATTTGGCCTGCATGGAAAGCGGCAGTTCGCCGATTTCATCCAGAAAAATCGTGCCGCCGTTGGCCAGCTCAAACTTGCCGGTCCGGTCGCTGATTGCACCGGAAAACGCACCTTTGCTGTGGCCGAATAATTCGCTCTCGGCAATATTCTCGGGCAATGCAGCGCAGTTGACGTAGACCATGACTTGATCGGCGCGAGTCGATTCCAGATGGATGCGCAGGGCTACCAGTTCTTTGCCTACCCCCGTTTCCCCCAAAATCAAAACCGCCAGTTCCGACGGGGCGACGATGGAAATTTCATTGCGCAATTTCCGCATGCAGTCGCTGTCGCCGATCATGTCGTGGTCGGTATTTTCCTTGAATAAGGTTTGGGTCGCATAACGCACCCTCTGCTCCAAGGAGGCAATCAGTCCCGCAGCCTTGACCGTGGCGGCAGTCAAGCTGATAAAGGTGTTGAGTTGCATCGGGTCGATATTGTCGAAAGTGCCGGGGGCCAGCGCATCCATTGTCAAAACGCCCCAGGGCTCGCCATCGATAAACAGCGTAACGCCCATGCAATCATGCACCAGCAGTTGATCGTTATCTGTTTCAATCAACCCGTCGTAGGGATCGGGCAGGTCGGAATCGGCGGCAAAGCGCACCGATTGATCGGAGGCTAAAATCTGCGCCAGGCGCGGATGCTCGCTGACCATAAAACGCCGTCCCAAGGTATCTTCCGATAAGCCGTTAACCGCCAGCGGTATCAAACAATGGTTTTCAAACCTGAGCAATGCCGCCGCATCGCAAGGAAAAATCCGGCACAAATGCGCCAACAAACGTTGGTAGCGTTGTTCTGCCGACATGCGCGCGGACAGGTCGGCAACAATGGAAATTAACGAGGCGGAAAATGAGTTTGTCGTCATAGTGATAACGTTGATGTCAATTAAACAACTTTAAACTGATGTTAATTATACAACGATACTTTGGCAACACTTGAAAACATAAGGTTTTTTGCTTGGCATGGTAAGTGCTCTTACCTATGCATTGGAAAAATTCCAATTAACCTGAAAAAACGGTGACTGTTCATAGTCATTAACCCGATTCAATCTTGAGGAGACTACCTGATGTTTTGTTACCAATGCGAACAAACCGACCGCTCCAATGCCGACAGCGGTTGCGCGACCGCCAAAGGCATGTGCGGCAAAGACGCCACGACTTCCGATTTGCAGGATTTACTGATTCACGGCGTCAAGGGCATTGCCCAGTACGCCAAACGCGCCCGCGCTCTGGGCGTTCCTGATAATGCCGCCGATGATTTCATTCTCTACGCGATGTTTACCACTTTGACGAACGTCAACTTCAACGCGACCCGTTTCGTTACGATGATACAAGAAGCCGCGCAAATACGGGATCGGGTTAAGGAAAGCTATATACAGGCTGCGCTTGCATCAGGCCTTACGCCTGAACAACTCGCCGGTCCAGCTGCCTGGCAGCCCGCTGCCGATATGGACGGAATGCTCAAACAGGCCGCTGAGGTGGGCATCAATTCCGGACCCGACCAAGTCGGCGCGGACATTATCGGCCTGCGTTCGTTGGTGCTTTACGGCCTCAAAGGCGTTTGCGCCTATGCTCATCATGCCTACGTGTTGGGCGGGGAAAGCGATACCGTTTACGCCGGAATCGAAGCTGCGCTGGATTTTCTAAGCAACGATCCCACCGATGCCGAAGCGTTGCTGAATCAGTCTATGGCGTTGGGCAGTTTAAACCTTGAGGTGATGGCGTTATTGGATGAGGCCAACACCGGCACTTTCGGCGCGCAACAGCCGACTCAAGTGCGTATCACGCCGATCAAAGGCAAGGCCATCCTGGTCTCCGGCCACGATCTGGGCGATCTGGCCGCTTTGCTGGAGCAAACCAAGGATACGGGCATCAACATTTACACGCACGGCGAGATGCTGCCCGCCCACGCTTACCCGAAACTCAAGGCTTATCCGCATCTGGTTGGCAATTACGGCGGCGCATGGCAGGATCAACAAAAAGAGTTTGCCGAATTTCCGGGTGCTATTTTGATGACCTCCAACTGCATCATCGAACCGCAAGCCCAATACCGTCAGCGCATTTTTACCGCAGGTCCGGTAGGCTGGCCCGGTGTGCGCCATATCAGCGACAAGAATTTTGCGCCGCTAATCCAGGCGGCCAGTGCGTTGCCCGGTTTCAAAGAGGATGTCAGCGAAAAAGTCGTCACCGTCGGTTTCGGCCGCGATGCGGTGCTGGGCGTGGCCGACAAAGTGATCGACGCGGTCAAGTCCGGCGCTATCAAGCATTTCTTCCTGGTCGGCGGCTGCGACGGCGCTGCACCCGGTCGCAATTATTACACCGACTTCGCCGAACAAGCCCCGCAGGACACCGTGGTCATGACGCTGGGCTGCGCCAAATACCGCTTTAACCAACATGATTTCGGCGACATCGGCGGTATTCCGCGCCTACTGGATTTGGGTCAATGCAACGACAGCTACTCGGCGATCAAAATAGCCACCGCACTGGCCGGCGCTTTCGAATGCGGCGTCAACGAGCTGCCCTTGTCCCTGGTCGTATCATGGTTTGAGCAAAAAGCCGCTGCCGTATTGCTGACCTTGCTGGCGCTGGGCATTCGCAACATTCGCCTCGGCCCCACGCTGCCCGCCTTCCTGACGCCAAATTTAGTCCAGGTGCTGGTCGATAAATACGGGCTGCTGCCGATTACCACCGCTCAGGCCGACATCGAAGCATCGCTGACGCGCAAAGCGGCTTAACCTTAATCCTGTTGTTCGTGCTGAGCCCTTCGACAAGCTCAGGGCGAACGGACAGGGGCCTAATCCTCCCTCTTGCTGCCGGAAACGTAAGTTTTTTCCGGCAACATTTTTTTATCCGGAGTCCAACCGAAATATGAACACTCACGCTATTGAACTGACTACCCGAGACGGTGAACAGCTCCGTTTCGAATGCGCCGCCGACCGAAATTTGCTGGAAGCGGCCGCCGATGCGCATATCGTATTGCCCGCCCAGTGCGGACAGGGCAGTTGCGGCACGTGTTATGCCGATGTCACCCACGGCGACTTTACCTTGGGCAAACACAACCCCGTCGCGCTGCCTGTGGACGATAAAGCAAAGGGCGGCACCCTGCTTTGTTGCACCTTTCCTCAAAGCGATTTGCGTATTTCCCTGCCCTTTGATCACGACCGTATTCTGATCGGTGAAATCAAGGTAAGGAATGCCGAAATCACCGCCGTCGATTCCGTCGGGGAAAACACCCTGCGTTTGGAGTTACGTCTTGAAGCGGATGAAGACGGCGGCAGCGTGGCCGAATTCGAGCCCGGCCAGTTCATGGAACTGGAAGTGCCGGGGCAAGACATCAAGCGCGCCTATTCGCTTGCCAATACCGGCAACTGGGAAGGTCGGCTGGAGTTTTTGATCCGTCTGCAACCCGGCGGACTTTTTTCCACCTGGTTACGGGAACAGGCGGCCGTCGGACAAACGTTGATCGTTCACGGCCCCAAAGGCGCGTTCGGCTTGCATGAAAGCGGCCTGAGACCGCGCTGGTTTGTAGCTGGCGGCACCGGTTTGGCACCGATGATGTCGATGTTAAGACGCATGGCCGAGTTTCAGGAACCGCATCCGGCGCGGCTCTATTTCGGCGCAAATCGGGCCGAAGATTTGTTTTGCCGGACCGAGTTGGAAGCGTTGCAAGCGGAACTGCCCCAGCTTCAGGTAATTTACTGCGTCTGGAAACCGGAAGATAACTGGCAAGGTTTTAGCGGTACGCCGGTGGATGCCCTGGCTCAAGACCTGGCTGGTGCAGTTGTGTTGCCCGACATCTACCTGTGCGGACCGCCCGCCCTGATCGACGCTGCCGAAGCGGCCGCGCGAGCCAAAGGCGTGCCGGATCAACAGGTGCTGAGCGAAAGATTCTTGCCTACGGTGTGACCGGTAACCGTGATTAATCTTTAAAGGGGGTATCTATACAACGATAATAAAAATCACTTTTTAAACCGGCAAGGAAACGCCGTTAGACAAATTGAAATGTTATTGCTATGCTGACAAGGCATCAGTAAATGATTACACGCAATTTGGCTGTCAAGAGGAAGTAATGATCCGGTTTCCACTCCCCAAAAAATTTACCCGTGATGAGTGAGAACCGGCGTAAAGACTCTCAGTCAGTCAATCGTCTGCTCTTGGCATTGGTCGGTGCCATTTTTGTCGGCGAGACGCTGGTTATGTTGTTTATCGACATGTTGCCGCCGCTTTCGCATTGGCACACCGCGCTGCTTGATGCCGTTTGGCTTTTGATGCTGCTCTTTCCGGCTATCTATTTTCTGGTATTTCGCCCGCTTAAGACTCAATTAATTCAGCAGGAACAAGCGGAAATAACGCGGCAAGAAGCGGTGGATCGACTCCAAAAAATCGCCAGTCAAGCGCCTGGAATTGTTTTTCAATTCCAACTGCGTCTCGACGGCAGTTGTTGCGTGCCTTACGCCAATGAGGGTCTGTTCAAGATTTATCGGGTTAGTCCGGAGGATGTTCGTGAAGATGCATCCTATGTATTTACCGTGGTACATCCCGATGATTTAGAGAATCATCGGGCCTCAATTCAAACCTCTGCACAAGACTTAACGCCTTGGATTCAGGAATATCGGTTGAAGTTCGGCGAAGAACCGGAATGCTGGCTACTCGGTAATGCGCTACCGCAACGACTGGCTGACGGCTCAACGCTCTGGCACGGTTTTATCACCGACATTACCGAGCGCAAACGGGCGGAAACCGAGCTTCAGATCGCCGCCACCGCATTCGAGTCCCAGGAAGGCATGGTCATTACCGACACTAACAATGTCATTATCAAAGTCAATCAGGCTTTTATCAGGCTCACCGGTTATTCAAGCGAGGAGTTGCTGAATCGGAGGATGAACATCTTAAAATCCGGGCGACATGATGAGAGTTTTTATGCCGCGATGTGGGACAGCATTACTCGTACCGGGACATGGCAGGGCGAAATCTGGAATCAACTCAAAAATGCTGAGGTGCTTCCTACCTTTGTCACTATCACGGCAGTGAAAAACAATGAGGGCGAGGTTATCAATTATGTCGCTACTTATACCGATATTACCGAGCGCAAGGTTATAGAAGAAAAAATCAACAATCTGGCTTTCTACGACTCGCTTACCCAGTTACCCAATCGGGTTTTATTGGCTGACCGCATGCACCAAACATTGGCTCGCTGTCGCCGCAACCAGGAAATTGCCGCTATTTGTATGCTTGACCTGGATGGCTTCAAACAAGTTAACGATACGCTAGGCCATGCATCAGGCGACCGTTTGCTAGGGGATGTAGCTCAGCGCTTAAAAGAATGCATACGTCAGGAAGACACCGCCGCCCGCTTCGGTGGTGATGAGTTTGCCTTGCTTCTAGGCGGCTTCACAACGGTCAGTGAATGCGAACAGACACTGGAGCGCATCGTTGCCGCTATAGCGGCCCCTTACCAAATCTTCGGACAGGTTGCGCATATTTCAGCGAGCATCGGCGTCACCTTGTTTCCCGAAGACAGTAGCGACCCGGATTTACTGTTACGCCATGCCGATCAGGTCATGTATGAGGTCAAACAAGCCGGCAAAAATGGCTATAAACTGTTTAACACCGTACACGAAATACGGAATCAAACTACTCAGGACTTTCTCAAGAAAATCGACGAAGCACTGGCTAAAGGTCAGTTCGAACTTTATTATCAACCCAAGGTTGATTGCCGTCTGGGCAAGGTGGTGGGTGTTGAGGCGTCGGTATGCTGGAATCATCCTGTTCTTGGTATCTTAGCGCCGTCCGAATTCATCCCGGTGATCGAGCACGACGACCTGATTATCGCTTTGGGCGAATGGACCATACAAAGCGCCTTGCTGCAATTGAATGAATGGCGTGAGACGGGATTTAACCTTCATATCAGCGTCAATATCTCCGCCCGTCAATTGCACAGTCAGGAATTTTTACGGCGTTTGCAAGAATTGCTTGCCGGATATGACGCTGAAATCATTCACCGATTGGAATTAGAAATTGTTGAAACGGCCGCATTAAAGGATGTGATTGCCGGAGGGGATGCCATTCGCAGATGCCGTGCCATGGGCGTCCGCGTTACGCTGGATGACTTTGGCACCGGGTTTTCATCGCTGGTGCAATCGCTGGTACGCTTGAATCATCTTGCCGTCGATGCCTTGAAAGTCGACTTGAGTTTTGTTTCCGACATGCTAACAGACCCGGAAGACCGGGCACTTGTTGAGGGCGTGGTCGGTTTGGCTGCATCCTCCCGGCTTCAAGTGATTGCCAAAGGTGTTAAGTACGTCGATCAGATAGTCATGCTGATGGAACTAGGATGCGAGGTTATGCAGGGTTCCGGACTCGCCAGTCCGATGTCGGCGAAACGAATGCGCTCCTGGTTGGCAACGTTTACGCCGGATCCGTTATGGGGTTTACCTGCCTCTGATTTAACTTCGCGGGATTATTTCGAGTTGCTGCTAACGGAAGCCAATCACCGCAGCTGGACTAATCGGGTTATCGCTAATCTTGATGACCCGTGCGACGACACGACTCCGGAATCGCTGCTGGATCACCAGCAATGTCGTTTTGGCCAGTGGTATTCTGACGAAGACGTCAGCCATTTTCGCAATATAAGCGAGTTTGATGCACTTGATGCCGTGCATCAAAACATCCATCAGATTAGCGCGCATCTGTGCGAGCATCGTCAAGCCGGTATGGACGTTGAGGCCGATGCAGACAAAGTTCAATTATTGGCCGAGCAGCATAATCTGACCAGTCTGGTACACCATTTTCTGGCTGATGAGTTACTCAAATAGCAAACTATAAGGAAAATAGATATGGCCGATTACGATCTTATCGTATGGAATGAAAAACTTGTCACCGGAATTGGTAAAATCGACGAGCAACATCAAATTCTCGTCAACCTTTTTAATGAGGCCAATATCAAGCTGACCACGACCAATAATAACGCCGTTTTTTTAGAAGAAATTACCCGTAATTTGCTCAGCTACGCACTGTACCACTTTGAAACCGAAGAGGTATTGATGCAGAAATACAACTATATTGAGGAGAGTGTTGAGGAGGCCGATGCCCACATCCGAGAGCACCGCAGTTTCTCAGCCAAGGTGGTTGCCGTGCGCAATGAGATTAAAACCGGGGTTCTGATTTCGCGTGAAGATTTACTTTCCTTCCTCAATAGTTGGCTAATCAACCATATCCTTAACACTGACAAGGTACTAGCCGCTTTTCTGTTGGAATCGGAAAATATCAGGTCTAAATCACGCTGATAGTGTGTAATAACGATCTTTTGCGATGACCTGCAAAGATTGTAAATCCAAGAAACTCTGTATTTCTGAATCCGGATATAACAATCCGGTTTATAAGCGGGGCGTTCTGAGATCATATCAGGAAACCGGGCGGCATCCTGATATGATAATGCCCAAATTAGATTAAGCTTTTCAAAGCTTCAAACATTTTGGCTGCGTCTCTTAACTCTTGCTCAGTTTCTTGTAAAGCCGCTTCTTTAGCATGAGTTTTGGCAGCTTTCAATTTGTTATTAGCTCTTGAGCGTGCCATATCAACTTTATCGTTTGCATTAATTTCTTTGCTTGCATCCAATGCGTCCTTGATAAGATCAGCAACTTTTTCTCCTTCAGTGCCGCTAGTTACAGCGTCGAGCGCTATTTTAATTTTAGCGGATACAATGTCAATTGCATCAGCAGGAGCATAGGTAACTCTACCTTTATCAGTTTCAGCCAGAACTGAAGTTGAAACAGCACCCATAGAAGATGCAATTAATAAAGACAGTAAGATTTTTTTTAAGATTTTCATATTGCACTCGACCTCAAGTCATTGTTATTTTTTAATTAAATTGGCTGCGTAGCTATCAATGTAATAATAGCCAAATACCAATAATTATTTTAACACATTTTGATTTCTTTCAAACTATCTGTGGAGGCGTGAAAAGGGCGATTTTTAGCGAGGCTTATTTGAGGAATAAACAATCAGATTCAATCATCATTGGCAAAATAATTGAATCTGACTTTAAAGCATTTATTTATTAATGCGTTAAATCGTATTTGCCTTTCATTTCCGTAAATGATTTTAAAGCTTCTGCTAAGCCGGCTTCTGCAGCTGCGCTATCGCCTGCATCAACAGATCTACGAGCGGCCTTTAATACATCAGTCGCTTTTTGACGTTGACGTTCAGTAACTTCAAAACGGAACTCTTTTGAAGCTTGAGCCGCTTTAAGAATATCTTGTGAAGCGGCTGGCAAGTCGCCGCTTTTTACTGCGCCTTGTGCAGCCACTATGCCGGAAATGGTGTTTTCAATGGCTTCTTTAACGGCCGCTTCACCAGCAGGCGCAGCAAAAGCAGAAGATGAAATTGCAGCCATAGACATTGCCATAACAAGAGAAACTACGATTTTTTTGAATACTTTCATTGATTAACCCTAATATTGTTGATTTTTTGTGTTCAGCATAACTATTAAAATGAGAGTTTGTGCAAAAAAGCAAAAATCAAACATAATGAATGGCTAATACCGCGAGGCATTCTAGCACAGAAAAAATTAATTACGCCCTTCTTACTTTGAAAATCGGGTAGTTTTGAATCAATAAAAACCCTTTTAAATCAATGGTTATCAAGCCTTAACCAAGCATCCATCGGCAAGGAGAGTGGGATTATTCGTCGTCTCTTTTTACGTCAAGAACCATATCTCCAGCATGATCTTCGGACAGAATAAATAAAATCGGAGCGCAGCAAACCGAACAGTCCTCGTAATATTGCTGGGCTCCGGAATGTGTGTCGACTAAAACATCCAGGGATTCGCCGCAATAAGGGCAAACGATAATAATTTCATCAAGCTCGTGCATTATTGAACCTTCCTCAGTAAAGCGTCCATCCAGAACATCGGTAGAATGCGCTTAAGAACGGCAAATAGATAAGTCGGAAAAGTGACGTAATAGCGCATTTTAGGCCGCTTGGCTTCCAGCGCATGAATAACTTTTTCGGTAACCGCAAAAGCCGGCAAGGTAAACGGAGCGGCAGCCCCTTCTTTTTGCAAGCGCGCTTCCATGGCTTGATAGGTGTCTTTATGGTGGCTGCGCGACGGATCTATATTTTTCCGGTACAGGGCAAAAGCGTTTTTTCTAAAGTTGCTCAGGATGGGTCCCGGTTCAATCAGCGAAATATCAATATGCGTACCATAAAGCTCAAGCCGTAAGGTATCGGCCAAACCTTCCAGAGCGAACTTGCTGGCATTATAAGCGCCCCGATAAGTCATGGCGACGAACCCCAATATCGAACTGTTGTAGATAATCCGGCCATGCCCCTGTTTGCGCATCAACGGTATGATCAGGTTGGTCAGTTCATGGGTGCCGAACAGATTGGTTTCGAACTGAAACCTGAGCACATCCCGGCTTAAGTCTTCGACTGCGCCCGGTTGGCCGAAAGCGCCATTGTTAAACAGCGCGTCGATTTTTCCGTCGGTTAATTTAATTGCCGAATCGACCGCTTGCTGAATGCTGTTGCTGTCGGCTAAATCCAGTTGGATTGCGGTAAAACCTTCCTGTTGCAAGCGCAACACATCGTCCGGTTTTCTTGCCGTAGCAATAACGGCATGTCCGCGTTTTTTTAATTCAACAGCCGTGGCGTAGCCAATGCCGCTAGAACAGCCTGTTATTAATATTGTTTTTGATGAATTCATGGAGGCGCTTACTTGGCTAATTCCTGCTCGGTAAAATAGAAACTTTTTCCGCTGCTGCAACTGATTGAAAAGACTAATGTTTTCTTGGTACTTTTAGCATGTAATTCAGATGCTTCAACGCGTCGGCATTGACCCGAAGCCAATGCTTTTTCTGCGGCTTGTCTTCTTGAACGTTCGATGTCGGGAAGTCTGGCTTGGTACTCTTTGACTAAGTCCGGCAATTGATCAAGCGCATAAGGCGGGATAGAAAATGCTGAAAACGTCTCGGGATTATTTTTAATCAGGAACTGGTTTTTTGCACTCTCGCTCATTGCGTCTTGTTTTAACTGAGCTTGTTTTTTCAGTATCTGCTCTTTCTCAAGCTTTTCATCCTGTTCTTTTTGTACTAAATCCTGTTTTTGTTTTTCCGGGTTCAATTCGGCAGAGCTGCCTGTTTTAACATTAATTTGCAGCGATTTATATTCAGGACCGCAAGGCTTTGCTTGGTAATCCGTCTTGCCGTTAATGTCCATGCATTTGTAAATGCCTGCAAAAGTACAGCTGGAAAAAAGGCTTCCCAAAATAAGCAGTGTGATTCTCATTTTTTCCTCGGTTACTTTGTTAACGGTCCGAAAGAGTATAGGCGATTAGGACTAGCGGACAGATTTTTTGTTCGGAATAATAGTAATAAATTGAAAATATTAAAAACCTATTATTACTATTAAGCCAATACAGATCTGTTGATAAGTCATTTTTTACATATAAAATCAGTTGCTTGAAGTCAATGGTAAAATGCAGTTAAGATTATCCGGATCTTGTGTACGGGGTGTGGATAACTCAAGCCGCAACGTTATCCACACCTCCATCCACAACTTGTTCATAATTATTTAACAGCTTTACTCTATGTTGCCTTGAGCCATAACTGTATAAAATAGGTAACCTTTCCTTGAAAAATGATTTGCAGACAATATTTTTCAGCTAAAAAACCAGCCTGATGCTTAATGTGTAAGGCTTTCGTATTGTGTTTAAGATTAAACATCATCATGTCAGAACAACTATGTTAGAAAAAAACGACAATAAAAATACCGCCCAACCGGCGCTAATGAGCTTGAAAAATTATATTAATCAGGAGATTATCGGACAGGATGTGCTGGTTGAACGAATGCTGATCGGCCTGTTGGCTGACGGCCATATCCTGGTTGAAGGCGCTCCGGGCCTTGCCAAGACCCGGGCGATCAACGTATTAAGCAAAGGCATACAAGGCGATTTTCACCGGGTGCAGTTCACCCCCGATTTATTGCCGGCCGATTTGACCGGCACTGAAATTTACCGTCCCCAGCAAGGTACGTTTGAATTCCAAAAGGGGCCGTTGTTTCATAACCTGATCCTGGCCGATGAGATCAACCGGTCGCCGGCAAAAGTACAGGCGGCGCTGCTGGAAGCGATGGCCGAGCGGCAAATAACCGTAGGCCAAGCGACTTACCCGTTGCCGCAATTATTCATGGTCATGGCGACGCAAAACCCTATCGAGCAGGAAGGCACTTATCCGTTGCCGGAAGCGCAGTTGGACCGTTTTTTACTGCATGTGAAAATCGATTATCCGAAAGCGGAACATGAAAAAAGCATCCTGCATTTGGCCAGAACCGAAGCACGTTCGGGCTCGGTAAAAAATACCGAGCAATTTCAGCCGATTGAGCAGAAGACTTTGTTTGAAGCGCGCCACGAAGTGCTGGATTTGCACATGGCGGAAAGTCTTGAAAACTATTTGCTGCAAATCGTGCTGGCGACTCGCAACCCCGCAGCCTACGGACAGGATTTGGCCGCCTGGCTGCAATATGGCGCAAGCCCCAGAGCCAGCATAGCGCTGGATCGCTGTTCCAGAGCCAAAGCCTGGTTGGCGCAACGCGATTTTGTCAGTCCGGAAGACATTCAGGATATGGCTTTCGACGTGTTGCGGCATCGCTTGATATTGTCTTACGAGGCCGAGGCGGAAGGCATCACCACCGATCATTTTATTAAAGAACTTATTGCCAGGGTTGCAGTGCCTTGATGAATTTTGGGAAACAAGCGTCAGCAACCAGTGAATTGGTTTCGGTGTCGTTAAAGACCCTGGTCGATTTGGCAAGACCGGCCGCCGGGTTAAACCTGAAACATTCAACGATACGTGCCGGACAAAGCGGCGGTTATGTATCCCGCTTTAAAGGCCGCGGCATGGAGTTTGAAGAAGCCAGGGTTTATCAACCGGGCGATGACATACGCAGCATCGATTGGCGGGTCACGGCGCGTACCGGCGAAACCCATACCAAGGTGTTTCGCGAGGAGCGCGAACGGCCGGTGTTTATTTCTGTGGATAATCGCCCTGCCATGCATTTTGCGACACGGGGTGTTTTTAAATCGGTGCTGGCCGCCAAACTGGCCGGATTGTTGGCGTGGGCGGCTCAACATCATGGCGACAGAATTGGCGGCCAGATATTTACCGGGAGCGTGTGCCGCGAATTGAAACCGCAAAACGGCAAACATGCCGTGTTGCGGTTTTTAAACGCCATCAGTAATCAATATGACGGCAATCATGCAGACCCAGCTGCGATTACGCTGGAACATGTGTTGGCTAGGCTTATGCAACACGCACGCCCCGGCAGCCTGGTTTATATCATCAGCGATTTTCGCGGCATTACCGATCAGGTTGAAACGCATCTGGCCAAGCTGTCGCGGCATTGTCAGGTGGTGTTGATTTTTGTCTATGATCCGCTGGAAAGCCGGTTGCCGGACAAAGGCCGCTACCGTTTTATCGCCAGGGATGCCGCAAGCCTGTCGGGAACAGGCGCGGCGACCGACGACGTGCGGGATGTGGTTGTCGATACCGGCGATAGGCAGCGGCTATTAAAATATCAACAGCATTTTAGCGAGCGGCTGCATCAATTGGAGCAGATAGCAAAAAAAATGGGTCTGGTATTTATTCAATGCAGTACCACTGACGACCCGATACAACGTTTAAGATAAATGAATCCGACTCTTCTCGATTTAAAAGACATTCACGAACCCGAAGCCATCGGCTGGTGGCCTCCGGCTATCGGCTGGTGGCTGGTGGCGATAGCCGTCCCGTTGCTGATAATTTTGCTGGTCTGGCTTTATAAAAGGCTGACTCGCAAGACGGCGCTTAAAACCGCCAAAAAAATGTTGGTCCGAATCAAACAGGATGCAGCGCAGGATAACCTTCAGAAATTAGGTGAGTTATCGGTGCTGGTCAGGCGTGTCGCCATCAGCGTGTCGCCGCGGGCAAAGGCCGCCGGATTGACCGGACGGCAATGGCTGGAGTTTCTCGATGCTTCGGTGAAAGGCTTGCCGTTCAGCGAAGGCATCGGTCAACTTCTGGCTGACGCGCCCTATCGAAAAACGCCGCCGACAGAGCTGGAAGTTTCCCAATTAATCGACCTCTGCGAAGACTGGCTTAAAGCCCAGACAAAATCATGATTCACTTTGAATGGCCCTGGCTGCTGGCCGCTTTACCGTTGCCTTTAATAATTCGCTGGCTAATTCCGGCCAAGATGCCCGTGGAACAGGCGGCATTAAAAGTCCCGTTTCTGGACGACTTTTCCGATGGTGAAACCAGGGCCGTCTCCCAAACCCGACAATGGCCGTTATTGCTGGCGGCGCTTGCCTGGTTGCTGCTGGTCATTGCCTGTACCCGGCCGCAATGGCTGGGCGATCCGATTGAGCAGGCGGTCAGCGGCCGTGACTTAATGCTGGCGGTGGACTTGTCCGGCAGTATGGAAGAACAGGATTTTGTGATTAACAAGCGGTCTGTAGACAGGCTGACCGCAGCCAAGATGGTTGCGGTCGATTTTATCAACCGGCGTGTCGGCGACCGGGTCGGCTTGATTCTGTTCGGTACCCAGGCCTATTTGCAAACGCCGTTAACCTTCGACCGGAAAACGGTAATGACTTTATTGAACGAGTCCGTTTTGGGACTTGCCGGAGACAATACCGCGATAGGCGACGCCATAGGCCTTGCGGTCAAGCGCCTTAAGAACGAGCAGGCCAATAGCCGGGTGTTGGTGTTGATGACCGACGGCGCCAATACCGCCGGTGAAGTCTCGCCGTTAAAGGCTGCCGAATTGGCCGCCGCCAATCACCTTAAGATTTACACCATCGGCATCGGCGCGGATGAAATGATCGTGCGCAGTTTTTTCGGCAACCGCAAGATCAATCCATCGGCCGACCTGGACGAAAAAAGTCTGATCAAGATTGCCGAAAGTACCGGCGGTCAATATTACCGGGCCAGAAATACCGAGGAGCTGAATAATATCTACATGAGACTGGACGAGCTGGAGCCGGTCGAAAAAGACAAACAATATTTCAGGCCCCGTAGCGAGCTGTATTACTGGCCGTTGTCGCTGGCATTGGGTCTGGCGGCAGTCATTGCTTTGTCCAAAGTGAGGTTGTCATGAATCTGGTCGAATTCCATTTTATCAGGCCGTACTGGCTGATGGCGGTTTTACCGTATCTGGCGATACTGGTGTTAATGCTAAGGAACAAGCTGAGTCAGGGCAACTGGTCTGCCGTATGCGATGCCGCATTATTGCCGTATCTGTTGCAGCAAAAGGCGGTCAACCAAAGCCGGTGGCCGATAACGGCCGGAGCCATCGCCGCGCTGCTGGCGATTATCGCGTTGGCCGGGCCGACCTGGGAACGGCTGCCATCGCCGGTATTCAGGAATGACTCGGCGCTGGTGATTGCGCTGGATTTGTCCCGGTCGATGGACGCCGCCGATATTAAGCCCAGCCGTTTGATTATGGCGCGCTATAAAATCGCCGATATACTCAAACAGCGGAGGGACGGCCAGAGCGCATTGCTGGTTTATGCCGGCGACGCCTTTACCGTAACGCCGCTGACCGATGACACCGAGACCATCGACAGCCAGCTGTCGGCCTTAAATACCGACATTATGCCCAGCCAGGGCAGCAATGCGGCGCTTGCGCTGGAAAAGGCCGTGGAATTGCTCAAGCAGGCGGGCCTGCAAAAAGGCCAGATATTGTTGGTCACCGATGGCGTTGATGTCGATAAAACGTTGGCTACAGTCAAAGCATTGGGCAAGTACCAGCTATCCATATTAGGCGTCGGAACCGATGACGGCGCGCCGATAGCGCTGCCGGAAGGCGGCTTTGTTAAAGATGAGCGGGGCAATATCGTGGTGCCCAAATTAAATTCCGGCGAGTTGGCGCAACTGGCGCAGGCGGGTAGCGGCGTTTACCAAACCATCACGGCCAATGACGCGGACATTAAAGCCGTGCTGGCGGGTATGGACAGGTCGGTCGAACAGCAGGGCAAGCAAAACGACAACTTGTTATTGGAGCAGTGGGCGGATAAAGGCCCTTGGCTGCTATTGCCGGTTTTACCGTTGGCCGCGTTGATGTTCAGGAAAGGCCTGCTGTGTTTCGCCTTGTTGCTGATCTTGCCGCTGCCTAAAAACAGCTATGCGCTGGGCTGGCAGGATTTATGGCAGACCAAGGACCAACAGGCGCAACAAGCCTATAAAAAACAGGATTATGCCAAGGCGGCGGAGCAATTTGAAAATCCGGATTGGAAAGCGGCGGCGCATTACAAGGTGGGCGAATTTGACAAGGCGCTGGAAAGTCTGAAAAACAGCAAGTCCGAAAGCAGCGCTTACAATCAGGGCAATGCGCTGGCGAAAGCCGGTCAGTTGGAAGAGGCTCTCAAGGCCTACGAAAAAGCCTTGGCTGTTAATCCTAACGATGGCGATGCCAAACACAATAAGGAAGTCGTAGAAAA
>DAINRH010000006.1:24493-43770 GCA_036741905.1 Methylobacter sp.
TGGCTGTTAATCCTAACGATGGCGATGCCAAACACAATAAGGAAGTCGTAGAAAAGGAGCTGGAAAAGCAAAAACAGCAGGACCAGCAAAAAAACGACGATAAACAACAGTCCAAGAGCGGTTCCGAGCAAAACAAGGAGGGCGAGCAATCGGAAAAATCCGGCGATCAAAACCAAGCCGATGAAAAACCCGAACAAAAACCGGAGCAGAAGCAATCGGATAAACAGCAATCGGAAGACAAGCAGCAGCAAGATAAAGCCGAGGAAAAAAAGCCGGAACAGCAAAAGCCAGAGCAAGCCGAGCAGGGCAAAGATCGGAAGGAGCAAGCCAAACAACAAGCGCCTGTTAACGCCGAGCCAAGCGATGAACAACAGCAAGCCAACGAACAATGGCTCAAACGCATTCCCGACGATCCGGCCGGTTTGTTAAGGCGTAAATTTAAATACCAATACGGCCGGCGCGGCGGTCAGGAAAGCGGTGATGCCGGTGGTTGGTAAGCATGAGTAATAACCCAATCGCCATTTTCGGCGAAGCGCTGTTCGATCAATTTCCGGACGGGCAACAAATATTAGGCGGCGCGCCTTTTAATGTGGCTTGGCATCTTCAAGCGTTTAAGCAGCGCCCGTGTTTTATCAGCCGGGTGGGCCGTGATGCAAGCGGCGATAAAATCAGCCAGGCCATGCGGGCTTGGGGCATGGCTGTTGAAAACCTGCAAACTGTTTCCGATCACCCTACCGGAACGGTGCAGGTTACTATGAAGGATGGCGAACCCCGTTACGAAATTTTAGCCGATCAGGCTTACGATTTTATTGCCGACCGGCTCGATAGAGACCGGCGGTATAGCGTTATTTATCACGGCACTTTGGCCTTGCGTAACCGGGTATCGGAACAGGCGTTGCGCGATTTAACCGCGCGTCATCAGGGCAAAGTTTTTATCGATGTCAATTTGCGAGCGCCCTGGTGGCATAAAGAGTCGGTCAACCAGTGGCTCGGCAAGGCGCATTGGGCCAAGCTGAATGATGACGAGTTAATGAGCTTGGCACCACGGCAAAACACCGTGCCGGAGACGATGCGCTTGTTTCTGGCGCAACATGAATTGGAGGTTCTGGTGGTCACTTGCGGCAGTCGGGGAGCAATGGCAGTCAACCAAGCCGGGGAATTGCTTGAAGTTGCGCCGATGGCTGATTTAGCCGTAATCGATACTGTTGGTGCAGGGGACGCGTTTGCGGCGGTTTTGTTGCTGGGCATGCAGCATGACTGGCCGTTGCAACTGACGATGGAGCGCGCGCAGTGGTTCGCGTCTGCCGTAGTGACCCAAAGAGGCGCAACAGTTCAGGATTTGAGTTTTTACCGGCCGTTTATCTGTGCCTGGAATCTTGATGCCATAAAAAATAAATTCGTCCACGAAAGACACGAAAAGCACGAAAATATTTAAATGATTACCGAGTTGTGGGATTGGGAATCAGCCAAAAAAGATGAGTTGCTATGTCACACAGTCTGTTTTTCGTGTCTTTCGTGCTTTTCGTGGATAAATTGCGGTTTAATTAAATGATCAATATGAATATTATTAAAAAATTATTTTTTCTTTTGTTGTTGAGTTTTGCGCCAGCCGTTGTATTTGCCGCGCAAATCGGCGTATCGTTCGACCGCAACCCGGTCAGCCAGGATGAGTCTTTCCAGATCATTTTTACCGCCAACGACACGCCGGATAACGACCCGGATTTTGGCCCGTTGGAACAGGATTTCGAGATACTCGGCCAAAGCCAGAGCAGTAATTCGTCATGGATTAACGGGAAGTCCAGCAAGACTATCCAGTGGACGGTTAACGTCATGGCCAAGCATCCCGGCAGCCTGATTGTTCCGGCGGTGAAGTTTGGCGACGATGTCAGTCAACCGGCAAGCGTTCTGGTTACGCAGGCGACCGCCAATAAAGCCGTCGATGCCGACGACGATTTGTTTCTGGAGGTCGATGCGACGCCTCAAAGCCCTTATGTGCAGTCCCAGGTTCTCTATGCCGTGCGTTTATACAGGCGAGTCGAAATCGCCCAGGCCAGCTTGAGTGAACCGGAACTGGGCGATGCGGTGATTGAAAAACTCGGCGATGACAGTAACTACAATACCCAAATCAACGGCGTGAATTATTTGGTTACCGAGCGCAAGTATGCGGTTTTTCCGCAAAAAAGCGGCTCTTTAACTATCAAACCCTTAATGTTAACGGCCGAGGTGGTGGCTAACACGCGTCCGAATTTTAACGGTTTTTTTAATTCGCAGATGACCAAAACTAAAAAAATTCTATCCAAATCGGTGACGCTGGAGGTAAAACCGGCTCCGGCAACGTTTACCGGCAAGCACTGGCTTTCGGCGGAACAATTGGTTTTAAAGGAAGAATGGTCGGGCGATAATCAGCAAATGAAAGTCGGCGAGCCGTTGACCCGGACCTTGACGCTGCTGGCAAAAGGCACGACAGTCGGCCAGTTGCCCGAATTAAATATCGGTAAAGTTGACGAGCAGCTGAAAACTTATCCTGACCAGCCGGCCTTGCAGGAACAGAAAAAACCGGAAGGCTTGATTGCTTTCAGGGAAGAAAAAATAGCCGTCATCCCCTCAAAAGCGGGATTCTATAAACTGCCGGCAATAGAAATTCCCTGGTTTAACAGCCAAAGCCAAAAAATGGAAATCGCCAAAATCCCGGAAACCACGATCACGGCGATTGAGGCGGCGGGAGTTCAGCCGGACATTGCAGCTCCCGTAGCGCCGACGCCAGTGCAACAACCGCAAAAAATCGAAGCAACGCCGATTGCCCAGCCGCAACAGCAAAATGTTTGGCTATGGGTTTCGGTGTTTCTGGCCTTAGGCTGGTTGGCGACGCTGGCTTATTTTCTGATTAAACGTCCGGCGAAAAAACCGGTTGTGGAAAAAAGCGAGCGGGAAATACGTTTGGAAGACAGCGTAAAAAGCCTGAAAAAGGCCTGTGCCGATAATAATGCCGCAACTGCCAAGGATGCTTTGCTGGCCTGGGGACGGCAAAAGTTCGGCGCGACGAGCTTGGGCGCTATCGCCGAGCTAAGCGACGCAAGATTAAGGGATGAAATCTTGAATCTGAACCAGGTTTTGTATGGCAAGGCTACCGGTCAGTGGCAGGGCAAGAAGCTGTTCCAAGCGTTTGTGGAAAACAAGGCTCGAGAAAAAATGGCAGTTACGGATGATGATAAATTGGAACCGCTTTATCGGTTGTAATGTAGTGTTTTGCCGGAAACGCAAGTTCTCGCTATCGCTCGAACAGGCTTATTCCTGCCTACGTGGCTAGGGCAACCACAAGGGATTGCCCCTACAACGATTTAAAATATTCCAGAGCCATAAACAGCGCGGCAATCGAACGGGCTTCGGTGCATTCGCCGGTCGCCAACAATTCATTGATGTTGCTTAATTTCCACGGAATGACTTCCAATTCTTCGGGTTCATCGCCGTCCAGTTTTTCGGCATATAAATCCTGGGCGATGACAATCTCGGTCATGTGTTCCAGATAGGACGGTGCGATCGAAAAAGAACTTAAATGATGCAAGCTTCTCGCGCCATAACCGACTTCTTCTTTTAGCTCGCGGTTTGCGGCTTCCAGAAAGGATTCACCGGCATCGGTTTTGCCCTTGGGCAAGCCCAGTTCATAACGATGCACGCCGGCGGAATATTCCCTGATCAACAATACCGTCTCAGCGTCCAGCATCGGCACAATCAGCACCGCTCCGCCTGAACCGCTCCGGGCCAGGCGTTCGTAGTTGCGCAGTTCGCCATTGCTAAACTCAATATCCAGCGACTCAATGCGGAATAATCGGCTGGCAGCGATAGTTGTTTTGTTAAGGATGGTTGGTTTTTCAGCCATTGTGCTATTTTATTAATAATTTTTTGGCAAATATAACGCACTCTGATGATTGATTGGGAAAAAATTAATACTGTTTTACTGGATATGGACGGAACGCTGCTGGATTTGAATTTTGACAATCATTTCTGGAAGGAGTTTGTGCCGCTTAAATATGCCGAAAAACAGGGCTTGTCGATCGATGCTGCAAAGTTGCAATTGCAGCCGCGCTTTAAAAGCATGGAAGGCAAGTTGGAATGGTATTGCCTGGATTACTGGAGTGAGGTTCTAGCGCTGGATATTGCCGGATTGAAAGCGGAAATTTCCGGCTTAATCGCGGTATTGCCGCATGTCACGGAGTTTCTGGAAAAAGCGCATCAATCGCCCAAAAAAGTGTATTTAGTCACCAATGCACATCGGGGCAGCCTGGGACTTAAGATGGAAAAAACCTGCTTGCAGGCGTTTTTCGACGGCATTATCAGCTCTCATGATTTGGGGATTCCCAAGGAGCACGCCGATTTTTGGCGTTTGCTGCAACAGCGGGTGCCGTTTGAAAAGCAAACTACGCTGTTGATCGATGATAGCCTGGCGGTGCTTAATTCCGCCAGGCAGTTCGGTATCGCGCATTTGATTTCTGTAAGCAGGCCCGATACCCGGCAACCTAAAAAAGAAATAACCGCTTATCCCGCGATTGAGGATTTTCGGGAGCTGATGGCTGGGTTGTAGATTGGGTTACGATGGCATGATGCATCAGAATTCAATCAAGGTCACGGCAACTACGTAGCAGGTAGTCTGGCGTTTTATCACTACGCCCTTGTTTATGGTCGACATTAACGCGCATCAAATTTAGAAAAAATCCATTAGATGATTCTCAATAGTCAGGTTTGGAGATTATTGTCTTCAATAACACGCAACAAATGGAGTTAGCAAAATGACAAAACAGCGTCCGGTAAAGCAATTTTGCACCGCTCGTGACACGGCGTATCGGTTGTCGGAACTAGAACCGATAGCGTTCGAGCCTGCCACGGATTTTTCCGGCCCTTCGGTGTTCATAGACACGACCGTTAAGTTTCAAGAAATTCAGGGCTTCGGCGGGGCTTTCACCGAAGCGGCTGCGGTAACGTTGGACAAAATGCCCAGCCACTTGCGGCAAGAGATATTAGAAGCCTATTTCTCGCCAAACACCGGCAATGCCTATAGCTTATGCCGAACCCACATCAACAGCTGCGATTTCTCGCTGGGAAATTATGCCTATACGGAAGTGGACGGCGATGTCGATCTTAAGCATTTCAGCATCGAGCATGACCGACAAGCCCTGATTCCGATGATTCGCGAGGCCATTGATTTGTCCGGCGGCAAGTTAAAGCTGTTCGCTTCGCCTTGGAGTCCACCTGCCTGGATGAAAACCAACGGCATGATGAATAACGGCGGCAAGCTTAAGCCGGAATACCGCCAAGCTTGGGCGGATTACTATGTCCGTTACATTCAGGAATACGGGCAAGAGGGCATAGCGATTTGGGGACTGACGGTGCAAAACGAGCCGGAAGCCACGCAAACTTGGGATTCCTGTATTTACACCGGCGAAGAAGAGCGGGATTTTGTCAGGGATCATCTTGGACCAACCCTCCATGATGCAGGGCTTGGCACTGTTAAAGTGATTGTCTGGGATCACAATCGCGACCGGATGTTCGAGCGCGCCAAGGCCGTGCTGGATGATCCGAAGGCCGCTCACTATGTCTGGGGCGTTGGTTTCCACTGGTATTGCGGCGATCACTTCGACAACGTGCAGCTGACACATGACGCCTATCCCGACAAGCACCTTATTTTCACCGAGGGTTGCCAGGAAGCCGGGCCGCATCTCGGTTCGTGGGATACCGGAGAGCGCTATGCCCGCTCGATCATCAACGATCTCAACCGCTGGACCGAGGCCTGGGTGGACTGGAACATGGTGCTGGATGAAACAGGCGGCCCTAACCATGTCGGCAATTTTTGTAGCGCGCCGATTATTGCCGACACCCAAGCCGGAGAAATACGCTACCAAAGCGCTTATTACTACATCGGCCATTTCTCCCGTTTCATCCGCCCAGGAGCTCGCCGGGTGGCCTGCGCCAAAAACCTGGACAGCCTTGAAGCAAGCGCATTTTTGAATGTTGATGGGACTGTGGCCGTAGTGGTCTTGAATCGCACCGAGCAGGCAATTGACTTCGTGCTAAAGAGCGAGGGACTACAGGCTAAAACCTCAATACCGGCTCGGGGGATCATGACTTTTGTTTTTTGATAACGGCTGGGGGAGCTGTTAATTCAGATATACTTTTGACAGTTGATGACCGATTGATAAAAAAGGCGCTGACCGTCAACAACTTAAATATATCAGTCCGTAACCCTTTAATTTGGTTAAGTGAGGTTTTACCATGAGTGCAGTTGAATACAAAACCGAGCAGGAAATTCAAAAAATGGGCATCGATATTCTTTACAAAGGGCTAGGGGCGAGCGATTTTATCCGTTTTATGCAGCAATTTAATCAGGGGCGCGGCAATTACGTAGAAGACCGCCTAGAGTGGCAACAAAATTATTCAGTAAACGATATTCTTGCGGAAATTGAAAGCAGCAAGTAGTCTTGAATTCTATTCCCATACCCTGTTTATGCTCGACCTACCTAGTTGTGGAAAGCATCAAACGTTAAGGACGGGGTAAATACTCCATCCAGCTCAAAACGACAAAAAAGTTGCAGTTATCCAATCGCAAGCCGAACCGATTTGCCGATTCGGCTCAGCATATCCACCAAGGTATCGATAGTAAACTTGCTGGTTTTTTTATTCACCAAGTCGGAGACGCGCGGACGGGAAACCATCAATATCTCGGCGGCCTCGGCTTGCTTCAGATGATTATCGGCAATCCAATTCGACAATTCATCCATGAGCTGCTCTTTGAGCGCCTTGGTGTCGCTGATGCGCTGCTGTGATTCAGTCTGAAAACGGGCAGCATCGGCTTTATCGAAGCCAAGCTCCAAAAACAAATTGGCGCCCGGTTTGGTGATGTGGCGGATTTCAGTATCAATGGTCATTTTTATCCTCCTTTCTTTTGCTTACAACGGCACGGTAACGGGCTTCCGCAATAGCCTTATCTTGTTTTGCTGTGGCTTCGGTTTTCTTTTGGAAGCAATGTAAAACATAGATGGCCTCCTCAAACTTGGCTACATACATCACGCGATAAATACCGGCTGCATCGCGGATACGAATTTCTTTTGTGCCCGCGCCCACGTCATCAAAGGGCTTCCAGTTATCGGGTTCCAATCCGGCTTGGACTTTTCCTAGCTGAAAACCGGCCTCTTTGCGCGGCTCTGCCGGAAACTGGAGTATGTCTTGATAAGAAGAACCAACCCAACGGATTTCTTTTTCTGGTTCCATAAAGATTCTCTTGTTATGTATAAAATAATATACATTGCTGAAGGGCAAAGCAAGTTCCAATGAGGAAATGATTGGATGTTGTCGGGCGTGGCCGGAAACGCCAGTTCTCGCTTCACTCGAGTCGGCTTATTTTTGTCAGCGTAACCATAGTGTAGAATAGGTGGCTAAAAATGCATCCTGCGACCTAGAGCCCCACACTACCATCAGCAAAACTCTTGAGATAGAAATTATGAATGATATTAAACAGATTAGCGTTAGTAAGTTATTGCTGGATCTAGAAAATCCTCGTTTTCCAAGAGAAGTGCAAGGTCAGCGGGCAGCGATTAATTTAATGTTGGAAATTCAAGAAGAAAAAATTATCCGTCTTGCAAAAGATATTTCGATTAACGGTATTGATCCATCAGAAAATCTAATGATTTATGAGAGCAACGAAGAGTCGGGTTTTTTCATTGTGTCAGAAGGCAATAGAAGAACGACAGCTCTTAAATTGATAGCGCAGCCAAGTCTTGCAGATAACGACAGAATTCGTAAAGTTTTTACAAAGATAAAAGAGGCGACAACGAGGAATATTTCAAAAGTTAGCTGTGTGATATTTGATGACGAAGGTTACGAACACTGGGTGAATCTAAAGCATACTGGTGATAATAAAGGCGTTGGGCGTGAACGCTGGACAACACCAGAAGCTGATCGCTACAGAGCCAAGCACGGGAAAATTTCATTTCAAAGCCAGCTTTATGATTTTATGCAGCGCCAAGAAGATGAATATGCAGAAATTCTAAAAAAGAAGAAATTTGTTTATGCAACTAATCTTAGTCGCTTATTTGGTGACAAAAAAACCATGATGCGCTTTGGTCTTTCGTCACATGATGGATACCTTCATTGCTCCATTCCGTATTCTAAATTTGTTGAGTCTTTCAGACGGGTGCTTGAAGTCATGACGGATATTAATCCTGATAGGAAAAAGCCAGATTTTAATGTGAATGTGATTTATCTTTCGGAGGATAGAGAGGTTTTTCTGGATGATCTTAACATTGAAGCAAAGCCTGAGCTGCTTTCTAACTCGTGGAGATTGGATGATTCAAATGCCGGGAAAAATTTGGTACAACCAACTAAACCAGGAGAAGAAGATGAGCATGGTGACGTAGACACCCCGGCAAATACTGATGAACCAAACCCAAACAGTGGTGCTAATAACTCTAATGCTGGAGCTGGCCCTCGCTCGAAGAATGGCACGAAACCTATTCCCAAAACAAATAGAAATATATTAATCCCATCAACTCTCAAGCTTAACTTTGGTGGAAATATAAAGTGCTCTAAGATATTTATCGAATTAAAAACGAAAATGACGCATGACAATACGGCCTTTGCTATCGCTGTCATGTTACGAGTTTTTATCGACTTATCTCTAACTGCGCTTATTGAAAAGAAAGACTTGAAATTTAAAGATCACTCAAGAACGCCTGGACTACATGACAAAGTGGTAATGTGTTGCGATTATTTGCGAGATGAAAAATTACTAACACAAACCCAATGTTCTTCAATATGTGCATTTTCTAAAGATAAATTAAATGCACGTGGAACAATTCAGCAATACGTTCATAATCAACATCATATTCCTTCACGAGACATCGTAAATACTGAATGGGATAATTTCCAACCTTTGTTCGAGGCTGTCTGGTCTTCGACAACGCAAGGCTAATTGGGGGAAATGCAGGAAGGTCAATAGAACTGACCAGCCTTGTCGTTGCATGCTATCCTTAGTCCACTAATATTCTTGAAGATAGGATTTTGATGGCTTTTTATACACCTTTACGTTACCCAGGAGGCAAAGGTAAACTCGCTTACTATGTTAAGGCATTGATTAAAGAAAATAATCTTTTCGATGGGCACTATGTGGAGCCGTATGCAGGCGGTGCCGGAGTAGCCATTGAGTTACTTATGCAAGAGTATGTTCGAAAAATCCATATCAATGATATTGATCCAGCAGTGCATGGATTTTGGTACTCTGTGCTGCATGAAACAGAAGGGCTTTGCCGTTTGATTAGCGATACTCCTGTTAATATGAAAACATGGCATGAGCAAAAGGCTGTGATTGCATCCCCCAACAATCACACTTTACTTGAGCTTGGTTTTGCAACTTTCTTTCTTAATAGAACTAATCGATCAGGTATTTTAAAAGCGGGGGTGATCGGTGGAAAAGAGCAAGCAGGAAAATGGAAACTGGATGTTCGCTATCAGAAGGATGGGCTATTGGGTCGAATATTAAGCATTGCTGATTATGAATCAAGGATTGTACTTCACAATAGGGATACCGCTGATTTTATTCGAAATGTTCCATCAGATATAAACACCAATGCACTAGTTTATCTAGACCCTCCTTATTATGTGAAAGGGCAGGATTTATATAGAAATTTCTATTGTCATGATGATCATGTTGAGATAATGCAGGAATTAAACAGTTCCAAGATTAAAAACTGGATTGTTTCTTATGATAATGCAAGCGAAATTCGAGGGCTTTATAAAAATTTCAGAATGATTGAATATTCCTTGCAATATACCGCACAGCAGAAAAAGATTGGTGAAGAAGTTATGATATTTTCGAATAAAATATGTATTCCTAGTATTGGACTAGGAAAAAGTTCAAAGCTGCTGGTCGCATAATTTGTAATAGCCCAGTAGTCCGGAATAAGCCGGTTAGAGCGATAGCGAGAACTGGCGTTTCCGGCAAACATCCTTTTACACACCCACTTAATAACTTGGCTGGCATGACGAATGGCGAACCGAAGACGACCCCGACCCCGACCCCGACCCAATTCCGAGCCATTAACTCCGGCATCGACCGAGATACACGATGTTTCTCAGTCGGCATCTACCAGCTCAGTAACTGTTGTTTCAGATCTACCGCCCATCCCTACCGATGAGACATTACGAGAGTGTTTCATTCAAGCATCAGAGAATGCACGCGCCTATATGGACCTTCGTTTCAAGCATTTTGGAACATTCGTTGTTATCACAAGTCTTCTTGGTGCAGTCGCATTTCAGGTGGACAGACTTTCAGCAATTCGGCCGTCACTGGCAGGAATTGCTTTAACACTAAGTATCCTTTTTTGGCTCCTCGATTTTCGAACTTCACAGTATTTAGCCGATGAATTGCATCGCATCCGAGTGTTTAAAGAGTTACTCGCCGTTCCCTCGACCAATGTCCCAAAGTGCACTGTTATTTTCCACTCATCCTATGCAACAAGTTGCATTTTCATAGTAGTGCTCGCCATGTGGAGTATTATTTTTCTTCAGTTCCTTCCCGTTATATGATTAAAGCTGTAGCCCGGTAGCCCGGAATAAGCTATATAGATCGGGCAAGCTGTTTATGCCCGACATTCATAGACATACATCAAAATGTCAGGCAACGAAAAGCTATTGCCTGTCGGGACTCATTAAGTAAGTACAGCTTATTTCCCAAGGTGCAATGCGTTTTCAAGCGTCTGCCGGATAAACCGCTGATAGGGTACGCTGAACGTTCAGCTTCCTCTTTGATAGCTTCAAAAAGTGTTTCAGGCAGGCGCATGGTAATGCTCTTATCCTTTGGCTGAAACTCAAAGCTAACAGGCTTCATGCCTGACAAGTCATATTGGGTTAAATCGGCCTCGTCTACAAAGGACTCGGCGGCTTCATCGGTTCTAAGTTTTGGAAATTGCTTTTTCATAGTGTCGTATCTCTTACGAACTGATATTTTTATCAAAAAGACAACTCGCTCAACAGACAAATACTGCCAAGCTGTTCCGTTTTAGTAAAATGCCTTTTATCAGCCGTCACCAATACGCCTTCATTACACAACGCCATCGCATGAAAAAGAGCGTCATAAATTGAGGGATAACCGCTTTTGTCGTGACCTTGGGCAATAATCTGTAAGGCCTTTTTACGTTCAGCATCGGAAACCGCCCGCATTTGCAGCAAATATTTCTGCGCCTCAAGCAACTCAACCACGCTCTCAAGCGGAACACCGCAACGTTGAGCTGTATTTATAACCTCCAAGTAAAGCAAATCAGGCGCAATCAGTATTGCCTGATCTGCCCGCCTGAATAAAAAGTTGCTGTGCTTTGTCTCGTTTTTCGATTTCCGATGGCGAAAGTTGAGGGTGATTCCCGGACTGGGCATCCAGGTCATTAATCCTAAATAATCAGTTGAGTATTCCAAATGGGTGGGAGTTGGATCAATGCCGTTAGGTTAAGGAATGTCCTCGGTATTTGGAGTGCAGGCTCCGCCTGCTAACGCAAGCAAAGCTTGCACTCCAGCGATCACCATTTCTAAATCACTTGCCTTAACGGCATTGGGCGTGGAATCCGCTCATGCTCAGACCAAGCTCAGCACGAACGGATTCCACGCGAACCAACTGATTAACAGCCGGCTACACCACACACTGCAAAGTCAACACAAAACTCACCCCATCATCTTGATTTTCAACCCGAATGGTCCCGCCCATTTTTGCCATATAAGTTCGCGCAACAAACAGCCCTTGTCCTCGCCGTTCGCTGCTATTAAAGACCTCCGTATCCGAGATACCGTACTCGAATAGTTTATCCAACAACGCGGGACTGATCGGCTGGCCTTGGTTGTGAATGCCGATGTGCGCGGTGTTGTCGATGACGCTAAGGTTGATCTGAATGACGGTGCCCGGAATGCGATGGCGGTCGGCATTGCGCAGGATGTGGGTGATGACGTCCTCGAGAGAAAATTCGTCCGCATGGACTGGGGTGTTCGGCAGCGAGTCCGCTTGAAACTGCACGTTTAACACGCCTGCAAAATGCGCATTGTCGGCGACATTTTGTAAAAATTGCTTAATGTCCAGCGTATCCATCTGCAAGGTTACGGCTTCCAAGGCTTCGCTGGGCGAAGCGCTGCCGTATAACACGCGCACGGCTTGTTGCATGCGTTGTACATAGCGATGACTGGCGTCGTCGGATGCACCATGCAACACCATCAGCGATTGCAGAGGCGACATGATTTCGTGGCCGACCGCATGCCACATTTCGCGTTCTTGTTGCGTACGGATATGTTCGCGTTGCACGTCGTTTTTAACGCGCTGTAATAAATCCGCCAAGCTGCCTGCCAATATTCCTAATTCATCGCGGCCGCGTAAGTCGGCAAAATCCAGTTGCTCGAACTGTCCTTCTTGCATCGTGTGCGACACCGTTGCCGCGCGTTTGGTAAGCACCGCCACGCGGCGCACGAAGCTGAACTCAATCACCAACCAAGCCAGAACAATTGCCGCCAGCATTGCCGCGACAAACCAGGAGGTTCGCGTCGCGGCAATGCTTAAACCGCGATCAAGGCTACGCAGTTGGCCGGTTAATCGCATTTCATAACGGCCCGCTGCGGTGGTAATGATGTCGCGCAATTCAAGCTTTTCGGGAACGTCTTGAATCGGTAAACGATGGATTAAGCGGGTGAGCCAAGGAGACGATGTTTCAACCTCTTGTTTGCCCTTGACGGTTAGCAGCGCTTGGGATGTCGGCCCCAGTTTGCGCACCGATAAGGTTTCGCCGGGTTGCAAGATGGATTGTAAGTCGTTTAATGAAAAAGGCGGCAATGCATTCGGGGTATTGCTATCGAACAAGGGCGGGGTATTTTGCGGGGCCAGCACTTGCATGCTGAGGTGGATGTTTTCCAAATCAGCGGGCGGCCAAACCGGGCGGCGGCCTTGAAAAAGTGCGTCGCGCAAGGGTTCGACGGGCAAGCGTATGGAAAAATAGGCGGGCTTTGGGCAGTTCGGGGTATCGCTGACGGCGCCCGCACAGTGCGGACTTTGCCATAACCAACCGCGAAAATCGCGCACCGGCTTGGCATCGCTTTTGAGTAACTCGCCGGTTTCGACAAAGCCGGTCAGTCGTCCTTGCCGGCTGGTCGTTTCCGGCGCATTTTGCGCTTCAAAGGGCGCGATCCACTGCCATTGTTTGCCGCGCATTTGCAAATTGACCCGCGCACGGTGGACGGCATCCAGTTGCAGCAGGCCGGGTTTTCTACCGATCAGCTCGGCGCTCGGAAAACTGCCCACCAAATAAATGAATCCGCCGGCATAGGGATTATTGCCGATGGCGACGCAAATCGAGCTGCCATTGGGGTATACCACGCTACAGCCGGACATTTCGACCGCTTGTTGCGCTTTATATTGATCGTCGAAATCCAATGAGCCGTACGGCAACATCAACGGATGCAGCGGCGTGGAAAAATTGCCGGCACTGGGATTTAACAGGGCTAATTGGCCGGATGGGTGGCGTAATTTCGCCATGATTTCCGCTTGAGTTTTACTAAAACTGCTTTGGTAGTTTTGATAGCTGCGTTGTTTTTCTTCATGAAGCAACACGATAGCCAACGCCAATGTTGCCAGCATCAGCAGCACAAAGGTGGCGCGCAGCACCAAACGATTGTGGAATGCGGCTAAGCCTAAACGGGGTGCCGCGAGTTCGGCCAGCGCAGGCAACACGACTTTCATACTAAAAACCGAAATTTATCCACGAAAAGCACGAAAGACACGAAATAAATCAATGTGTTGTGTTGACTTAGCGACTCACCCTTTAGGTGACGGCCTATGGTTTGATAGCTCTTTGAAACTTTTCGTGCTTTTCGTGGACGAAATAATTTTTCCAGGTTCATCGCGTTACCCAACGAAAGCCGCGCATCGGCACGTTTTCGATGCAGTCGAAATCGGGGTCGAGTTCTCGGAACGCTTCGCGTATAGTGCTGACGTGTTTACGCACATTGTCGCGATTACGCCCGCTTTTCACTACTTCAAACAAGTCGTTATAGGACACCACTTCACCGCGATGTTGGTATAGCGTGGCGAGAATGCGTTGGGCGGTGAGAGGTAGGTTGATGCGTTCTCCGCGCCATAACGGGGTGAGCTGCCAAAGCGGATCAAGGGTTAATTCCTGGGCGGGTACCGGTTCCGGCTTCACCGCTTGCGCTTGACGGCTTTTTGCCACGCGCAGCATGTCCAGGAAAGTGTCGATAAAGTCGCTTTCTTCAAAGGTGGTTTTTTGCAAATAATCCCAGGCATCGAGTGCTTTCATAATGCTGCGATAAATCGCGGCGGGCATCGCCGAGACCACCAACACGGGCGTGCCTTGCTGTAGTTTATTGATCTCGTTAATGATGGCTACGCCTGCGTGACGCTCCCGTCCCAACTCAATATCCAATACCACAATATCGTAAGCTTCGCGGGCAATGGCCGCTTGCGCATCGTCACGGGTAAACCATTGATCGATCCGTACGTCGTTCATTTCCGCTGTCGCCGCTTTAATCCAGCCTGAAAATTGGTTGCTGGTGGGGCGATCGTCTTCGATTACCGCTACTTTGGTCATTGTTTCGCCAGGTTAATTCTCAATCTGGTAGGGGGCGTTTCCGCGTTTACCTTGATATTTGTCCACGAAAAGCACGAAGTTTTTCAAAGAGAAGTTTAACTGTCGTTCGCCACCTAAAACAGTGAACAGCGTAAACAACACAGCATGCTGATTCATTAAGTGTTTTTTTCGTGGCTTTCGTGCTTTTCGTGGACAAATGCGGCTTTTAGGTTCAAAGGGCGGCCAGATAACGCCCCTACAATTTTGTGCTTGCAAGCAATTATCAACCCTACAGCCAAAAAACGCTGTGAGTTTTTCTTCCGCGCTCGGAATAGTCCTTCATTGCTGTGAAATAACTGGGGGAGCGGCTGCATTGAACCTTCCCGGCTAAACACGAACAATGTCTTCCAGCGCACTGCATCACGCAGGCGTAAATTAACCCTCAGTCAAGGAGAATCACCATGTTGAATCGCGTTAAGAATATCGTCCACAGCATTCGTAATTTGCTTGCCCTATCCGCTCGTAAAGTTTTTGCTGCTGTCCCAACAATATCCATCGCACCGCAACAATGCTCGTTTATCGGCAAAACTTTAATTGCGGTGGGTTTGTTGGGCGCACTGGGCTATGGAATTTACCAACATCCACCTTTTCAAAGCGTTCCCCAGGGTGCGGTGGGAGTACGGATTAATCAGTTCACCGGCAGCGTGAGCGAATGGCGGAACGGCAATGTGTGGGTGATTCCTGGGCTGTACCAGATGCAGGTGTATTCACTGCGCGACCAAGTTTATCGTCCACGTGAAATTCAGAGCGCAACCGGCAGTGCGCCGCTGCAATCCAGCGAAGGTTTGTCGTTTGGGGTTGATTTGTCGGTTCGCTATGCTTTGGATCCGCGTAAAATCACTGCGCTGGCTAAAACCGGCCCCGACGACATCAGCAAAGGACTAGTCGAATCTGCGGTACAAGGAGTGATTTATAAGGTGTTTGCCAACTATACGATGCGCGAAATTTTCTCGGTCAAACGTGTGGAAATCCAACAACTGATTGAAAAGGAAGTGAGCGCAAGTTTGGCCGGAGACGGCATTGTGTTGCGTTATGTACAACTCGGCAACATTGATTTACCTGCCGAATATCGGCGGGGGATGGAAAGTTTGTTAGCCGAAGAATTAGCAACCCAGAAGATGCGTTACACCCTGGAGCTCAAGGAAAAACAGGTTAAACAATCCGCCTTGGAGGCCGAAGCCGAAAAAGCGCGCCGCGAAACCGATGCGCAAGCGGCGGCGAGCGAACAAGTCATTGCCGCCAAAGCGCAAGAAGAAGCGATGAAGCATGTGCTGCCGTTCAAAGAAAAGCAAATCCAACAACGCCAATTAGAAGCGGAAGCCGACAAAGTTGCCCGCATCCGCATTGCGGAAGGCAGTGCGCAAGCACGTCGTATCGAGGCGGAAGGTGAAGCCGACGCGCGGCAAAAACTGGCCGATGCCGAAGTGTATCGTGCTGAACACATGGGTAAAACCAACGCCGAACAAATGGAACGTGAAGGCGCGTTGGTGACTAAACATCCGCTGCTGATTCAAAAAACATTGGCGGATAAACTCTCCGATAAAGTGCAGGTGATTATCGCCTCGCCTCCTGTCGGCGGCGGTTTTATCGGCGCCAATTTATTGGGCACTGCACCGGCAGGCTCGACAAATGCTGCTTCTACCAACGAAAGTACAGGAGTGAATTAATCATGAATGCGACATCTATTTTCGTGTCTTTTCGTGCATTTCGTGGACAAGCTATTTTAGGTTTATTGCTCTGCCTTTGCTTAAACAGCACAGCATTCGCCATCCCGACAGAAATGGCGATGATTGTGCAGGATTCGACGCCACTACGCGCCGCGCCGCGTGATTCCGCGCAGCAACAAGCGGTACTGTGGCAAGGCGAATTGGTGGAAATACGCGGGCAACGGATGGATTATTTGCAAGTGTACGACTACCACCGAGAGCGCGGCGGCTTTGTGCGGGCCAGTCAGATTCGCCGTACCGCCCTGGATGCTAACGACGCTGCTGATTTGTTATCCGTCTTGCGTTTCGTACGCGACAGCCCCGGCGCTGAAGCATTGGGATTCGGTTACGCCGCAGCTTATTTAAAAGCCGCGCCTGCTGAAGTATTGCGCGGCGCAACCGGCAGCGAGGTATTTGACGCATTAGGCAGCATGGCTGAACGTCTCGCCCAACGCGCTTCAGTAGGTACCGGTGTCAGCAAAAATGCGGCTATCGCCTTATCGTCGCATCTGGAAGTGGCTGCGCGTTACGGCATCAAATTCACCAGTTATGAACGCGATGGGCGGATGGTGATCTGCTATGACGGCGAAGCTTATCGTTATGTGCTGGCGGGCGTTGCCACTCCAGTGCAACGCGCACAAGCCGCATTAGCCCTGACCCGCGCCGAATGCGTCGACCCGGATTTAGGGCCGCGTGACCGTTACTTGCTAAACGAACAATATGCCGCTATCCTCGATAAAGTGGAACATAAGGATTTGCCCGATTACCTGAAAAATCGCGTCTTCATGCGCCGTGCCGGCGTGTGGAGTTGCTTGGCTTACCAACAAACCCGTAACGGCGAAAATGCGCTCGCGACCATGAATCGCGCGTTGGCTGAACTGGCCGGTGTCAACGCCCAAGAACTGCCCGACGATGATTTAAGTGCTTACAACGATACCCTGATGCGTGCGAGCGCCAGCCGCTGGGCGGCATTACCCGCATCGAGTAATTCAGGTAAAAGTTTAAACATAGTAACCGCGAGCGGGCAACCCGGTGAAACCTGTGTGGCGCTGGTCGATGGTAAACAAGAGCTGTTAAAACGCTGCACCTACAGCATCGTGTGGAGCAACTCCATCAGCATTAATCGCGAACAGAATGCGCTGGCATTGGCCGTGCAACCGATGGAGGCTTGGCGGGAAATATGGTTGTTCCGCAAAACCGCGCAAGGCTGGGTGTTGCATGTTTTACCGCCGAATGCGAGTAACCCGGAGCTCGGTTATATCGAATTTGCCGGCTGGATCCCCGGCGGCAAACAAATGTTAATCGCCCGTGAAGCGCGTAGCGAAGGTAAATATAAACGTAGTTTTGAGGTGCTGGAACTGGACACTGCAACGGTGCAACAACAAAGCAGCAAACCGGAACTATTGGGCGCATTGCAACGTTGGCAAGCGGCTGCGTGGAAGGGACATACTTTGAGCGTGCGCTAAAAAGCGGGACAAACCTTTAACATCGCTTGCAATAGTAGACGGAGTACATTTCGTGATGCCCCGTCAATCTGCATTCATGCCGTCGTAATTCGATCTACGCGTTTTTGTTGTGATTGGGGCGCTTGCCCTGATATTCGGTTTTAACTTTTTCAGGCCTTCTTTCCGGCTTTACAATGTCGGCCAAAAGATCGGCACTGATGGCTTCGACCGGAATTTTCTGGCCAATGAACTCCTCAATATCGGGCATCGAATACGCATATTGTTCGCAGATAAAGCTGATCGCGACGCCGCTGGCGCCAAAGCGCGCGGTGCGGCCGATTCGGTGTACATAATCTTCGACATCCTGCGGCAGGTCGTAATTAATCACATGGGAAACATCGGCAATGTGCAGGCCGCGGGCCGCAACATCGGTCGCAATCAGCAGGGTGATTTTGTTTTCCTGGAAATCGGCCAGCAGGCGCTGGCGTTTGTCCTGCGGCACATCGCCGCTGAGCGCGGCAGTCTTGTAGCCGTTGGCGTTAAGGGTGTCATCGAGACGTTCGGCACAGCGCTTGGTGTTAACAAAAATAATGCTGCGTTGCGGCTTGTGCTGGTTCAATATGCCGACCAATAACGGAATTTTTTGCTCGTTCGATGGGCAAAATGCGCTTTGCTGGATAGCTTTAGAGGTGACTTCTTCGGTTTCGATGCGAATCAAAACCGGGTTGTTCATGTGCTCGTAAGCCAGCTCGGTGACTTTATAGGACAAGGTTGCCGAGAACAACATATTCAGGCGCTGTTCGGGCGGCGGCATGCGCCGCAATAAAAAGCGGATGTCCTTAATAAAACCCAAATCGAACATGCGGTCGGCTTCGTCCATCACCGTGACTTTCACGTTATCCAGGGTGAAGGCGTTTTGCCGGTAAAAGTCGATGATGCGGCCGGGCGTGCCGATGATAATATCGACATTGGACTTTAGGCTGTCCAGTTGCTTTTGATAGTCGGTGCCGCCGTAGATCAGCGCAAATTTAAGATTGAGATGCTTGCCCAGTTGCAAGGCATCCTTGTGGATTTGAATGGCCAGCTCGCGGGTGGGCGCAAGAATAATGGCCCTGGGATATTTAATTGGCTTGCTTTTGGCAACGGCTTTCGGCTCGGGTTTTTCTGTTTCTATATCAGAGTCGGTTTGGATTTCTGCATCGTCCTGCTCGGCATCATTAATCAAATGCTGAAAAGTGGCCAGCAAAAAAGTGGCGGTCTTGCCGGTTCCGGTTTGAGCTTGTCCCGCAATATCCTTGCCCCGTAACGATAAAGGCAGGGCTTGTCTTTGGATCGGGGTGCAGTGATTAAAGCCGGCATCTTTTAAGCTGCGTAAGATAGAATCAGACAGTTCAAGATTGCTGAAGCGAGTTTGAGTTAAATGTGTATTGTTCATAAGCTATAGCATAACGTAAAAATCGAAACAGCTG
>DAINRH010000006.1:43780-44439 GCA_036741905.1 Methylobacter sp.
AGAAATAGTGTGAGCGATTCAGTCCTTCATGTAAGCGATAGTGAGTTTAACGAAACTGTTATTAAAGCTACGGGTCCCGTACTGGTTGACTATTGGGCTGAATGGTGCGGACCGTGCAAAATGATTGCACCGATTCTGGATGATATTGCCAAAGAATATGCAGGCAAGCTGACCGTTGTAAAATTAAACATCGACGAAAATCCGGAAACGCCTCAACACTACGGAGTACGCGGCATCCCAACACTGATGCTGTTCAAGGACGGCGAAGTGGAAGCGACTAAGGTCGGCGCATTGTCAAAATCGCAACTTGCCGCTTTTCTCGATAGCAATATTTAAACGCATGACCTCCGTGGGCAATTTGCTCCTCGGTAACTGCTCGTGCGTCGCCTAAAGCGCCTACTGTTGGTGCTCTACCTCCTGCATTCATGCAGTCGTGCAATATTTGCATTCCCCACGGGTTATGGAGCGAATGCAGAATGATTTGCCTGGAGCAATCACTGCCTCCGATTATTTAGATCAAGCTCAGACCTGTCACAAAAGGTTGGACGGGGCTGAGTACTTGAGTTACACTTACGCGGTGCGAAACCTAAGCGCACCCTATCATCATCGTCCGATAAACTACACCCCTGAATTATTCCTGTCCTAGTAGTTGCGGTTTA
>DAINRH010000006.1:44449-48159 GCA_036741905.1 Methylobacter sp.
GAATCTAACTGAGTTAAAACTAAAACAAATAAGTGAAGTTATTGAAATCGCCGAGTCTCTCGGGCTTGAAAATGTAGCCAGATCGCGAAAGCAGGACTTGATTTTTGCGATATTGAAAAAGCAGGCGAAGGCTGGCGACGATATATCAGGCGACGGCGTTTTAGAGATTTTACAGGATGGTTTTGGTTTTTTACGGACACCGGGTTGTTCTTATCTAGCGGGTCCTGACGATATTTATGTTTCACCCAGTCAAATCAGACGATTCTCTTTAAAGACCGGCGATACCATTAGCGGAAAAATCAGGCCGCCCAAAGACAACGAACGTTATTTCGCAATGCTCAAGGTTGACCAGATCAATTTTGAACCTCCCGAAAATACCAAAAACAAAATCACCTTCTCAAACCTGACTCCGCTATTCGCTAAACAACGATTCGTCCTTGAACAGGGCAATGGCACCAGCGAAGATTTAACCGGCCGAATGATAGATTTGATCGCTCCGATCGGAAAAGGCCAGCGCGGCTTGATCGTATCTCCGCCTAAAGCCGGTAAAACCATGATCCTGCAAAGCTTGGCGCAGGCGATTGCAGAACAGAATCCCGAGTGTTACCTGATTGTTTTATTAATAGACGAACGTCCCGAAGAAGTAACGGAAATGGAGCGTTGCGTTCGCGGTGAAGTTATTTCCAGTACCTTTGACGAACCGGCAACCCGGCACGTACAAGTCGCGGAAATGGTAATCGAAAAAGCGCGTCGATTGGTCGAGCATAAACACGATGTAGTTATTTTGTTAGACTCGATTACCCGTCTGGCTAGAGCTTATAACACCGTTGTTCCGTCGTCGGGCAAGATCTTAACCGGCGGTGTCGATGCGAATGCGCTGGAAAAACCGAAACGCTTTTTCGGTGCGGCGCGAAATATTGAAGAAGGCGGCAGTTTGACTATTATTGCCACTGCGTTGGTTGATACCGGTTCGAGAATGGACGAGGTCATCTACGAGGAATTCAAAGGCACCGGCAACATGGAGTTGCATCTGGATCGAAAAATTGCAGAGAAAAGAATTTATCCGGCGATTAACATCAATCGTTCCGGCACACGTCGGGAAGAGTACCTGGTTGATCCCGATACCTTGCAAAAAACCTGGATCTTACGCAAGATTCTTCAACCTATGGATGAAACCGCAGCTTCAGAATTCCTGATCGGCAAGCTTAAAGATTTTAAAACCAACGCGGAATTTTTTGAATCGATGAAGCGGTAGGGGCCTAGAGCTTGGGCATCCACAAGGGATGCCCCCTACATCATCCCTTGGGCGGCACATAGCCTTCCGGCATTTCGGTGTTACCTTCAAACAGAAACTTGGTTCTTTCTTCGGCTAAAAAGGCCCGTGCTTTCGGGTCAAAGCTGGCCAATTTCCCCTCATTAATCAGCATGGTTTGCTTGGCTAACCATTCCTTCCAGGCTTGTTTGGATATTTTTTCAAATATTTCCTGACCTTTGGGTCCTGGAAAAGGCGGTGCATCCAAGCCTTCGGTTTCTATTCCCAATTTTACGCATTTAACCAGTCTCGTCATTTTATTCTCTTGTGTGATTGTTGAAGCAGCAGCTTAATCGGCGCGGCTAAGCCAAGCTTATTAACCTGCTCCGCTTTATACCAGACAGTTTGATCGGCTTCCATCACAATATTTATAGGGTTATCGGATTGAATAAGCAGCGGCGTGTAATCCAAATGATAATGGGAAAAGGTGTGACGCCGGGTTGTCAGCGTCTGTTGATCGGCAATATGAATATTTTTGCTCAGGCACCAGTCGCGTGCCGCATCAATGCCGTCGAATTCCGGCAGGCTCCATAAGCCGCCCCAAATACCGGTTGGCGGTCTTTTTTCCAGCAGTATCCGGTTGTCGGCATCGCTCAGCAGTAAAAAGGTAAGTTGTTTGATAGGCAATATCTTGGCGGGTTTCGGCGTTGGAAATGCCGAACTATTACCGGCAAGCCTGGCTGAACAATTGTCTTTAAGCGGACAGGCTTCGCAAGCAGGCTTGCTGCGGGTGCAGAGGGTTGCGCCCAAGTCCATCATGGCCTGGGTATAATCCGCGACGCGGGCTATAGGGGTCAGCTTGGCGCTGATTGCCCACAGTTCCTTGTTGACTGCGCTATTGCCGGGCCAGCCGGAAACCGCTTTAAACCGGGTTAAGACTCTTTTGACATTGCCGTCGAGAATCGGGTGGCTTTTGTTAAAAGCGATGCTTAATATGGCTCCCGCCGTTGACAGGCCGATGCCGGGCAATGCGACCAGTTCATCCGGCGTATCGGGGAATCGGCCCCGTTCGCTAATCAGTTGCGCCGTTTTGTGCAGGTTGCGCGCGCGCGCGTAGTAGCCCAGTCCGGACCAAAGATGCAGCACCTCATCGACAGGCGCGTTCGCCAAACTCGCTATATCGGGGAATTTTTCTGTAAAGGCATCGAAATAAGGAATAACGGTAGCGACCTGGGTTTGTTGCAACATGGTTTCGGAAAGCCAGACGCGGTAGGGCGTAAGGTCTTTTTGCCAAGGCAGGTCTTTACGGCCGTGTTGATCGAACCAGGCGAGGATATTGCGTTGAAAAGCGGTTGGACTCATAAGAGGCAAAAGACCAAAGATGAAGGGGCGCGTAGTTCAAGGGTTGTTTCTTTGCTGTTCCTCACTTCAAAAAACCTTTTAACAAATCACCGAGACCGGGACCTAGTTTTTTATCGATTTTATTAATGAGTTTATCGATTTTAGCTTTATTTTTATCGGTCAATAATGACGCTATATCTATCGTGTAAGTCGGCTTGCTGAGCGTTCCGGCAATATTAATGGCTACTGCGCCTTTAACCTGTTCCGGCTCAGTGGCCGTCGCCGCTGAATCAAGCAGCTTGGCGTCGACTTTATAGTCCAGCGCTTCGGAGTTCAGGTTTAGATTGCCCTTGCCGTCGACCTGTAATGTAGATGACTTGGCAACAAGGTCGTTGTTTTGGATCAGGCCGTTAGTGATCGTGGCCGTGCCGCTCATATTTGAAAATAGCGTTTGGTCGTTTTTACTGTCCGATGGCAATGCAGAACCTTTAATGATTGCCTTGCCTTCATCGATAATTTTTTGCAGATTAAAACCTTTGACCACGCCGTCTTTGAACAGGAAACTTAACTGGCCGTTGAGCGACGCTTTCAATTCGTCTGCTTTGCGCCCCTGTCCTTGCAGCTGTGCGGATGCGTCAACAATGCCGCTCATTTTAGGGTCACCCTGATAATCTTTCAGCAAAGGTTCGATGTGTACATGGTCTATTTTTTCGGTTACAGCCAATGCCGGTTTGTCGCCATGCGTATCCATGCTGAGATTGCCGGAATAGCTACCTTGGTAAAATTGCTTGACCGATTGTTGCGTGGTAACTACGCCGTTTCTACTGCTCAAGTTTATATGGATGTCCTGCATTGCCAAACTCTTGACTTTAAGCTTGCCGAGCGACACTGTGCCGTCGGCATTGAGTTTTCTCAAGGTTTCAACAGGCAACGCGGAAAGGCCGGCAGCCAATAAAACGGCAGGGCTGGCGATGGATTTGGATGCTTTATCGGCAGGGGACAAATAACGATCGACATCAAGCGCGTCAATGTTCAGGTTGAAGCTGATAATCGATTGGGCAAAGTCTTTAATGTTGATGAAGCCTTTAATTTGGCTATCGTCCAGCGTTAGCCCCAG
>DAINRH010000006.1:48259-50890 GCA_036741905.1 Methylobacter sp.
AGTCTTTAATGTTGATGAAGCCTTTAATTTGGCTATCGTCCAGCGTTAGCCCCAGGTTTTGCAGATCGGCCGAATCGGCTGTCGCGGTCAAGTCAAAGTTGGCGGATAGCTTGCTTAAGGCATTGGCATCCTGCATGGCGGGCAGGGAGATAGCCAGTTGCTGCAACACTCTGGCGGGACTGAACGGCGCAACGGTAACAGAACCCTGAAAAGAGGGTTTATCCTTAATAGCGCTGCCGGTCATTTCGGCAGCGGCGAGCGTGACATCGCCCGATGCGAGCTGCAACCCGTAAATTTTGGCCGTTTGTCGGTTCATATCCAGCGCTGCATCGGCAACGGTTAAGGCTGTTGTTAGCGATTTGCCGAGAACGGTTTCACCCGAGGTAATTACTTGCAGGTCGCTATGGCGTAGCGTAAAAGCATCAAGTTTTTCATTAACGGTGAGTTCGGTGTTGAGTTTGATGGCCTGGCTTGTATTGGCGCGGTTATTCAACGCAGTCAGGGAGGCGGCGATGCCAACCGGTTCATCAAAGCTAAACTTATCGGTATTCAGGTTAAGGTCTTTTAGTTCGATGTGTTGTTCGGTTTTAAGGTCGTCCCAGATTATCCGGGCATTTTCAATAGCGATGCCGCCGATGGTAAAAATAGCCGGTATTGCGGCGGCTACAGGTTGTTCATTCTGTTTGCCGACGACAGCGGCGGCGGGCGCTACGGTTTCGGCGGTGAGGTCATCCCAGTTGGTTATGCCCTGTTTGTTTTTGGCAAGATTTAAAACCAGGCCTTTTAAGACAATGCGGTTGACTTCCACTTTTTTTGATAACAGCGGCAGTAACAGCACTGTTACATGGCTTTCTTCAATTGTTGCAAAGAGGCGGTCTTGAAACTCCGGCGCATTGCTCAGGGCAATTTTTCCTGCTGAAATGCCGATCCGGGGGAACAGCGAGAGTTTTAATTCACCGTCCAGTATCAGGTCCCGGCCGGTTTTATCTTTAACGGCGGCGGCAATTTCAGGCTTAAAGTCATTGGGGTCAATGACCAATGGCAGGATGCAGGCAAGGGCTATCAGCAGCAAAATCAGTGCGGCAATTGTCGATAAGATGATTTTGAACGGTTTTCCCACACTATTCTCCTTGCGTAAAAAATGTAATGACGATCAATTATGGAATATCATTACCTACTTATAACAGCTGTTGCCGGTTAAACGCTAATTGGCTGGCGTCTAAATCAGCGTCTGTTTATTATAATTAAAAAACGAGGTGTAAAAATGTTGCATTTAGCTAGATTTGCCGCAATTGCGGTGCTTGTATGGTTTTATATGACCGCGAAGGAAAAAGGGGAGTCGCCTATTAACTGGGCTATCACAGGGTTGATCGGCTATTGGATTACCTGGTGGATGGTTAAGCTGACGGTGGTTTCGGCTTTATCGGGCATGGTTGCTAAAAATCCCACCGGCACTTTTTTGCTTGTGCAAATACCCGCTTTATGCGCGATCGGTGCGGCATTTTTAATCAGAAAGAAGTTGTTGGCGGACGCCGCTGAAAAAGATTAAACCGCGGCATAAGAGGGGGGCATTGTTTTAGTAACTGACGTTACGCAGGTAGCTAATAAAAAAGCGTAGTCCACGAAAGGCACGAAAAAACCGGGTACAGGAACAATAAGTAAAGCCCATCGTCAAGATTAGAAAGATGCATACCGTAAGCTGGGAAACCCGCCCTCTATTCTTTCGTGTCTTTATGGTTCCCACGCTCTGCGTGGGAATCCAGTCAGGGACGCTCCAGCGTCCCAAACCACAGAGCGGTTCAGGCTGCATTCCCACGTAAGCACACCTCGTTCCCACGTGCTACGTGGGAATGCAGGGTGGGACGCGCTGCGTCCCGTATACGCGACGTTGCCCGTGACTCGCGGCGCAGCGCGCCTTGACGGCGTTCCCACGCGGCGCGTGGGAACGAGACCCTTCCTAGGAGTCAAAAAGGCGCGTCCGGCACGCGCTACGTCGATTATCTTGCGCTTGCTCAGGGCATCGACTACGGCTTAAACGCATCGCTATCAATATAAATATCGATAGGATTTTCAGGCTTAATCGTTGCAACTGGCAAATCCGCGCCTGAACGCCACAGCTTGACGGCTTCCTGCTTGTTCGCGCCGGTGATCAGGAAGATCAATTCCCGTGTGTTGCTCAATGCCTTGGCGCTGATCGAAACGCGCTCCGGCGGCGGTTTTGGCGAATTATAAACGGCATGCGCCAGTTCATCCTGTTGATGTTGATGGCCGGGAAACAAGCTGGCGGTATGGCCGTCCTCGCCCATGCCCAACAACACCATGTCGAACATACCGGCCTTGCCGACCGCAAGTTTATAACGATCGGCGGCAATTTCCGGCCCGAATTCGGCAGGCATGGTAAATACCTGGTTTGCCGGGATAGCGACCTTGTCCAGTAAAACCCGGCTTGCCATCAGGCTGTTTCTGTCCTGATGATCGGCAGGCAAGCAGCGTTCGTCGCCGTAATAAATAACCCAGTTGGTCCAGTCGGCATCGGACGCGGCCAGCAGTCGATAGACTTTTTCCGGGGTGCCGCCGCCGGCTAAAACCAGCTTGAATTTGCCGCGTTCCGAAATAGCCGATGTTGCGGCG
>DAINRH010000007.1:0-17495 GCA_036741905.1 Methylobacter sp.
TCCATCCCACCGATGAATTGGTGGCGCGCTTGAGGGCGTTGCTGGGAAGCGAGGCGGTAGAGGTTAGGTATAGGTGAGGTATTATTGATTAATTCACCACGAAGACACGAAGAACACGAAGTTTTGATTTTAGCGCTGAATCGCGCGCTGGGGCGCTCATTGTTATATATAGTGCCTGTCCAGAGCAAAGCCGAAGGGCGTGTAGCGCGAGGTGGCGTTGCCTACATGGATGTAGGTAAGGAGCGTGAGCAGGAGCGGAAGCTTTTCCGGCGAGTTTGTGAGGTGTTTGTCGGAAACGTCCTGCCTGTTCAGAATGTTGCAAATAGACCTTCCAGGTTTTTAAAACCTGGAAGGTCTGCATATCGGCATGTTTCTGAGCGCGGCCCGCCCGCCCGTGGGAATAATGCAAAATTAACCACGAGGACACGAAATTCTACCTTGTTTTTTCTTCGTGTCTTCGTGGTGATAGGTTTTAAATTATTCCGTTTCTTGCCTTACCATTTCAGCGGGTCTTGGCGCTGCTTCAACAACCGGTTTTGGCGCAGGCGCCGGTTCAGCCGGAGCCGCCGGTTTGGGCGCTTCCGTTTGCTGAGGGGCAGTACTGGCCTGGCTGGGGGCATGAGCCTGAGCCTCCGGGCGTTCGGTTCTTTCCGCTCTTTGTGCAAAGTCATTGTCATAAGAACGGGGGGCCGGGCGCGACTCGTCGCTGCTTTCGCCGGACGCTTCATACGCGGTATTCGAATCGCCATCTGTTTCAGGCTTTTTGTAGTTGGGATTACGCGGTCTTCTGCGATTCGGCCCTCTTCTGGCATTGTTTCTTTTGGGATGTTCTCCGGCAGTGGCAGGAGCCTGTTCCGGCGCGCTTGAAACAATCTCGCTAACCTCGACAGCTTCGCTTTTAACGGACTCGGTTTTTGTTACAGGCAGATTAGCCGGGTCGAGATTACGTTTTACGTTTCTGCCTTGACCGCGGGGCGGACGGTTTGGACGTGGCGCGTCCGGATTTTGTTCCGGTTTTGATTTCGGCGCATGTCCTTGTTCAGGCGCTTGGATTTGTTCCTGATTCGGATGTTGTCCTCGGCCTTGACCACGACCGCGTCCGCGGCCTCTGTCCTGATTTTGACCTTGGCCTTGTCTGTTGCCTCTGTTTTTGTTCGGCTGGCCCTCGTCGACCGGCTTGGCTCGTTCAGTGCTTTGTTGATCGGCGGCCGTTACCTTTGCTTTAGGGGCTGTATTGGTGCCGGGGCCTATCAGTTTGTGCCAGAAACGTTGAATCAGGCTGGCCGATTCGCTTTTGTTTTGCACCGGTGCAGGGGAGTCGTGCAGGAATTCCTTGACGGCCGCTTTCGTGGTGCTTGGTTTTACTTGCTGGGCAAACTCAGGGATAGTGATGTCTTCGGCTTTGATTTGCAAGTAGCTGGCTTTGCTGTCGCCGGACTCTTTTTCCTTGATGCGCTCAATGTCATAGGCCGGTGTTTCCAAATGCTTGCTGGGCAGAATGACAATGCCGACTTTCAGGCGGCTTTCAATTTGCTCAATGGCGCTGCGTTTTTCATTTAATAGGAACGTCGGGCAATGACTTTTTCGGTGCCTTTCTTCATCGCTTCTTCTTCAAGAATACGCAATACCGAAAGCGCGACCGATTCTACATTGCGAATCGTGCCCTGGCCTTTACAACGCGGACACGGCAGTTGCGTCGAGTCGCCCAGCGAAGGCCGCATTCTTTGTCTGGACATTTCCAGCAGGCCGAAACGCGAGATGCGGCTGGTCTGAATGCGGGCGCGGTCGATTTTAAGCGCGTCGCGCAGGTGATTTTCAACGGTTTTCTGGTTCTTATTGGACATCATGTCGATGAAGTCGATAACAAACAGGCCGCCCAAGTCGCGTAATCTCAGTTGGCGGGCAATTTCGTCGGCCGCTTCCAGATTGGTATTCAGCGCGGTTTCTTCGATGTCGCTGCCTTTGGTGGCGCGCGCCGAGTTGATGTCGATGGAGGTCAGCGCTTCGGTATGGTCGATAACCAGCGATCCGCCGGAGGGCAAGGATACTTCCCGTCCGTAAGCGACTTCAATTTGGGATTCGATCTGGTAACGGTTAAACAGCGGGACGGCATCCTGATACAGTTTCGCCTTGGGCAAAAAGTGCGGCATGACTTGTTTCAAGAAGTTTTGCACCAGTTTGAAAGCGTCTTCATTGTCGATCAATATCTCGTCGATATTGCCGCGCAAATGGTCGCGTAAAGCCCTGATGATAACGTTGCTTTCCTGAAACACCAGGAACGGTGCTGAATGTTCGCTGGCAGACCGTTCTATGGCTTCCCAGAGTTGCAGTAAATAATTTAAGTCCCATTGCAATTCTTCGACATTTTTGCCGCATCCTGCCGTTCTAACAATGAGTCCCATGCTTTCAGGGATCTCCAGCGCGGCCATCACTTCACGCAGGTCGCTACGGGTTTCGCCTTCGATGCGACGGGAAATGCCGCCCGCTTTAGGGTTGTTGGGCATCAGCACCAGATAGGTGCCGGCCAGGCTGATATAGGTGGTTAAAGCGGCGCCTTTGTTGCCGCGTTCTTCTTTTTCAATCTGAACAACGATTTCCTGGCCTTCTTTAATCAGGTCTTTGATGGCTGGACGGCGGCCGTCGTTTTCGACGCCTTCTTGTAGGTGACGGTAGAGCGGAGAGATTTCTTTGAAAGGTAAAAAACCGTGTTTTTCTGCGCCGTAGTTTACAAAGGCGGCTTCCAAACTGGGTTCTACGTGGGTTACTATGCCTTTGTAAATGTTTGATTTTTTTTGTTCTTTCGAAGGTACTTCTATGTCAAAATCATACAGTTTTTGACCGTCTACCAAAGCGACTCGCAGTTCTTCCGGTTGCGTAGCGTTGATAAGCATTCTTTTCATTCAATATTCCTTGTTGTGTCCTGCTCCATGGTCAGATTTTACTGAACAGACTGGTTTGGGTCATCGTGTTTGTGGAGAAGGGCCTGCTACAGCCGCTCCGACATAACTTAGTTTTTTACGGATTTAATGTTCCGTTTCTGCGTGTTGTAATGGGTATCCCGCTCTTCACTTAGGTGAAGACCGTGGATAGTCGCACGGGCAGAGTCTAAGCAAATAATATTCTTTCTTCAGTCTTAGTTGTAAATTCCGTCTTAAACAGGAGTTGTAAATCGTTCGTCTAGGGTCGAACGATGAACCCGAAAATCTTAAAATGATGAGCCGGCGTAGTCGTTAATCACCAGGTTAATCATCATCGAGTATTGCTCCAAGGCAGTTTTGTCAGTAAAAACCGCAGAGCAAGAGCATGTTTTTTATATTAAAAAAACTTGCCTAATATAGCAATCTTATTGCTATACATCAATTTAAAGAATCAATCATCAGCAGATACTGGTATTATTTACCTATGAATAGTGAAGAAAAAACCGTAACACCCAAAGTTCAACTGGTCGAAATTACCGAAGAGAATTGCGATCAACGCTTGGATAATTTTTTAATTGCCCGCTTGAAGGGCGTACCTAAAAGCCGAATTTACCGTATCGTTCGTAAAGGTGAAGTGAGGGTTAATAAGGGACGCGTCGATGTTAAATATCGTCTGGCGACCGGCGATATTGTCAGAATTCCGCCGGTCAGAGTGGCCGAGCGTAGCGAAGAATCGTATGTTCCGCAGGGTTTGCAAGCGGCATTGCAACAGGGCATTTTGTTTGAAGACGAGGGGTTCCTGATCGTCAACAAACCGGCCGGTTACGCAGTGCATGGCGGCAGCGGCGTGAGTTCCGGGATTATCGAAGGCCTGCGTCTGTTAAGACCCGAAGCGCATTTTTTGGAGCTGGTGCATCGGCTCGATAAAGACACCTCCGGTTGTTTGATCATCGCCAAAAAGCGTAGCGCCCTGAAGCTGTTGCATGAGCTGTTTCGCGACAATCACATCCATAAAACCTACGTAGCTTTGTTGGCCGGGCAATGGGCCAGGAAAAAACTGGTGGTTAATGCGCCCTTGCTGAAAAATGTCGCCAAGGGCGGCGAACGCATGGTGGTAATCAGCTCAGCCGGCAAAGAGGCCGAGACGCTGTTTCGGCGCTTGACATTATTCGGCGACGCGACGCTGGTTGAGGCCTCGCCAAAAACCGGGCGCACCCATCAAATACGGGTTCATGCCGCGAGTCTTGGGCATCCGATCGTCGGCGACGAACGTTATGGACGGGATGAAATTAACCAGAAATTTAAAGGCCGGGGCTATAAACGCATGTTCCTGCATGCGGAAAAGTTAAAGTTTCAGCACCCGGTTTCCGGTGTGCCGCTAACCATTTTGGCGCCTCTGCCGCCGCAATTGGAAGATTTGCTAAAACATGAACAACAAGTTTGATTTAATCATATTCGACTGGGACGGCACCCTGATCGATTCGATAGACTGGATCGTACATTGCCTGCAAACGGCGGGTAAGCACTGCGGCTGCGCTATTCCCGAAGCCCAGGCGGCAAAAGACGTGATCGGACTGAGCATTACCAAGGCCTGCGCCAAGCTATTTCCCGGCGTCGACCCGGAAACGCTGAGTCGATTGACGGATTGCTACCAGCAAACGTATTTGTCCAGACAACTGGATCGGGGCGATTTATTTCCCGGCGTTTACGACATGTTGGTGGAACTGAAACAGGCCGGTTATCAACTGGCCGTCGCGACCGGAAAAACCAGGGCGGGTTTGCAGGAAGCCTTACAGGCGACAGCTACGGAAGATTTGTTTTGCATCACCCGTTGCTCCGATGAGACCGCCTCCAAGCCCGATCCGCTGATGCTGCACCAGATTATGCAGCACACGAATGCGGCGAATAATCGGAGTTTAATGGTGGGCGATTCCACCCATGACTTGCAAATGGCGATGAATGCCCAAATATCGTCGATAGCAGTGTCGTGCGGAGCGCATCCGGAACACATATTGCAACGCTACAATCCGTTGATGTGCTTACAGCAGCCGGCGGAATTACTGAATATTATTAGAGGTTAACAAGGCATGGACAATCAGAACAAAGCAGAAGTTACACGGGAATCCGGTTGGGAGCGGGAGGTTCTTGAAAAACTGGCGCTGGCAGCAATCACCGAGCAAACCCGGGCAAGGCGCTGGAGCGTTTTTTTTAAGAGCTTGATGTTTGTGTATTTGATCGCCGTGTTCGGCGTGGCCATGTATCCAAAGCTTAGTAAGGATATTGGCGTTGACGGCAAGGATCATACCGCCGTTATCGATGTGGTCGGCATGATTGCCGAAGGCAAAGAGGCCAATGCAGACAGTATTATCGAAAGCTTGAGAAATGCAGTCAAAGACAAGCACACTAAAGGCATTATCCTGCATGCCAACTCACCGGGCGGCAGCCCCGTGCAGTCGTCTTATGTCTATGAGGAAATCAGGAAAACTAAAAAAGAACACCCTGAGTTGCCGATTTATGCCGTGGTCAGCGATATTTGCGCGTCGGGTTGCTATTTTATCGTCTCGGCCAGCGACAAAATTTTTGTCAATCCGTCCAGTCTGGTCGGTTCCATCGGCGTATTGATGGACGGCTTCGGCTTTGTCGACGGCATGCAAAAACTGGGCGTAGAGCGGCGCTTGTTCACGGCCGGCGCACATAAAGCCATGCTCGATCCTTTTTCCCCGTCTAAAGACGACGAAACGCAGTATATACAAGGCCTGCTAAACCAAGTGCATCAGCAATTTATCGGCGCGGTTAAAGCCGGTCGCGGCGACCGGCTTAAAGAAAACCCCGACATGTTCTCAGGACTGGTCTGGACAGGCGAAGAAGGCGTGAAACTGGGCATAGTTGACGGCGTCGGCAATCAGGATTACGTCGCCAAAGAACTTATCGGCGCGGAAACACAGGTTGATTTCAGTCGTCAGGAGCATTTGCTGGATAAGATCGCAGGCAAACTGGGCGCATCTTTCGGGCAAACAATAGGCAGCCTGGTCCAGGGCGTATCGTTACGCTAAAGGTTCAGCATCGATTCAGGGTGATCGGCTAAAATGCCGGTCACCCGATAATCCTAAAAGCCGCGGATTGTCCACGAAAAGCACGAAGGACGCGAATTAAATCAATAAGGCTTATTCACGCTTCGGCGCGCTCTGCAATTTGGCGTTTTTCGTGGAACAAATAATTTTTAGCGGTTTAAGTTGAACACATATTTTGCACTTGGATGGCCCATGAGAAATTTGCTTAAAGTCGTCGTCGCCAGCTTGCTGTTTTCCAATAGCTGTTTTGCAGATGATAACCGGTTGGCAACCATCAGTTTGGACGACGCAACCAAGCAAATCATCGAAGGCACCTACAACAAGGTGCTGGGCGCGCAAACGGAAATCATTGACGGCAAAGCCGTCCATATCATTAAAGTGCTGACCCCTGACGGCCGTATCCGGTATTACAAAATCGATGCCGAAACCGGCCAATTAGTTAACTAAGCTCGATAGACAAAAAACATGCGCATTCTAGTTGTTGAAGATGAAGTAAAACTTTGCGAACAAATTCAGCAGTTTTTTGCCGATAAAGGTTTTGCCGTTGATACTGCAAACACCGGTCAAGACGGCTATTTCATGGGTAAGGAATATCCGATTGATGCGGCCGTAATCGACATCGGACTGCCCGATTTTTCCGGTATCGAGCTGATCAAGCGTTTGCGTAAAGACAAAGTGACCGTGCCCATCCTGATTTTAACCGCCCGTAGCCGGTGGCAGGAAAAAGTAGAGGGGTTGGAAGCGGGAGCCGATGATTACCTGGTTAAACCTTTTCATTATGAAGAGTTGCAGGCCAGGATTAACGCCCTGATCAGGCGGTCGGCCGGGGTGGCGCATCCGGTCTTAACCCACGACAATATCGAGCTGGATACCGTGGCTCAGGAAGTTACCGTATCCGGCGTCAAGCAGGAGTTAACCGCTTACGAATACAAGGTGCTGGAGTACCTGATGTTCCGCAAGGGCGAAGTGGTTTCAAAATCGGTATTGACCGCTCACATTTACGATGAAGACTTTGACCGGGACAGCAATGTACTTGAGGTTTTTATCGGGCGATTGAGAAAAAAGCTCGATCCCGACGGCACGCGCAAACCCATTGAAACTCTGCGCGGACGGGGCTACCTGATTTCCGCCAAACACGATTGATTCGATTTAGCCGGTTCTACACTAAGTAATCGAGCTAAAATTTTCGGGTATTTTGGAGTGCAAGCTCTGCTTGCAAAGCAGGCAAAGCCTGCACTCCGGCTTTAAATCAAGATCTGGAAACTTATATTCAGGCACTTATAATAATTATTTTGTGGAATAAAACACCTATTAAACTGTTTTGTTTTTAACCCTAAAAAGAGAATTCAGCTTCATTATGATTTATCCAGTTGACAATTTAGACGATGCTTACAATGCCTGTCACCCTGATAAGCCTTTAGAAGTCGGTGATCCACGTTATTTAGATTTAAAAAATGTACGTAACAAGAAAAGCGTCAACACCCTTGCCAAACGGATTGTTCGGACCAGTCAAACCGATGATTTTTGCAAGCAATTGGTTACGGGGCATACCGGCTGCGGTAAATCGACTGAATTAAAACGCCTGCAAAAACAATTAGAAGACGATAGTTATTTTGTCATTTATTTGGACGTAGAAAGCAGTTTGGATCTTCGTCAAATAACTTATCAAGATGTATTGCTCAATATTGCTCAAGGGGCTGTCGAGGCGCTTGCGGAAGCGAAAGTTAATTTAGATAGCGCTCTTTTAAACGACTTGCAGCTGTTGCTGGCGGAAAAAATTGTTAGCCAAGACTATGTAAAAGAAACTAAAGCCAGCGCAGGCGTCAGCGCCGAAGCGGGTTTCGACATTCCTCTGATAGCCAAACTGTTCACCAAAATAACCGGCGAAATACGTAGCGGCAGCAGTCATCGCGAACAAATCCGCGAGAAAATCAAAAATGTTCAACAAGAATTTATAGCCAAGTTAAACGATTTATTGCTTGCGGCGCGTTTGAAATTACAACACCAAGGCCATGCCGACTTGGTCGTCATCGTCGACGGTTTGGAAAAGATCAGGGAAAGCGCAACCTATAACGGTTTGTTTATAGAACACGCCGAGCAGTTAAACGAAATCAATTGCCATCTGCTCTATACCATCCCTATCGCCTTGGCTTCCACTGCGAATTTAGGCGACTTTTTCGCCAATGATATTTTTTTCGTGCCGATGGTTAAGTACCAAACCGACGAGGGCAAACAATATTTAACCGATTTAGTGAATAAACGCATCCAGGTTTCCAAGCTGTTTGCTGATGAAGCATTATTAGATCAATTGATTGCGATGAGCGGCGGCTCTATCCGCGATTTATTCAGGCTAATCCGCTCAGCATCCGAAACGGATGAAGGCGATAAAGTCCAGGAAACCGACATTGAACGAGCGATAAACAATTTAGTCAAAGACTATGACCGCTTAGTGAAAGAAGATGATGTTGCCCTGCTAAAAGACATTGCCAAGGATAAACGAGTAATAAAAGATACAGGCAAGCACTATGAGCGTTTACTCAGTTTACGCTTAGTCAATGAATACGAAAACGGCAAACCCTGGGCTGACTTACACCCTGCATTAAGAAAAATAGCTTGGTTACAAGCTAAATTAACCGATGGCTAGCACTGTGACCGAGTCATCGGCAACCGACAGCTTCGTTCTATACCCCGAGTTAAAACACCTGCTCCGCGCCTTGCAAATGTGCCAAGGCTTCGGCTTATATTTTGTACGTTGCAATACCGTGTCTTTGCGTAACGAGTTAGTCGCTACGTTAAAGGCTAAATTAAATAAGCCGATTATCGAACTGCCGTTAAACCCCGAAAACGATATTTTTATCGATGCGCAAATGACTGAGTTACTTGCCGATGCGAGTGATGATGCGGTGGTGTTTATTTATGACCTGGAAAAACTATTTTATCTAAAAGACCGCTATGTGATTCAGGAATTAAATTGGCGACGCGGTTTTTATGGACGCAGCAATCACCCGATTGTGTTTTGGTTGCCGGAATTTTTATTAACCGAAATCGTTAATAACGCGCCCGACTTTGCCGATTGGCGTAGCGGGCTTTATGAATTCAGTTTATCCCAGTCCGAACGGCTAGACCTGATGGACAGCACTTGGCAGAGTGCGAATGAAAATTTTGTTGAACAATTGTCGTTAGGTGAGAAGCAGCGTTGGATTGTTAATATACAAAATTTATTGGCGGAAATTGCCGGGCAGGAAGCATCAAAGACAAAAATCGATTTGTTGAATCGTTTAGGGCTTTTGTATCATTCGTTAGGTGACTATGCTCAAGCTTTATTATGTTATCAGCAGGTGTTGCAAATCAGCCCAGACATCGGCGATAAGCAAGGCGAAGGTGTGGCACTCAATAACCTTGCCTCAACTACATATGCTAAAGGCGACCATGACACCGCGTTGCAGTACTTGATGCAATCGCTGCAAATCAGCCAAGAAATAGGTGATAAACAAGGCGAGAGTACAACGCTCAATAATCTTGCTACAACTGCATATGCTAAAGGCGACTACGACACTGCGTTGCAGTGCTTGACGCAAGCGCTGCAAATCAGCCAAGACATCGGTGATAAACAAGGCGAAGGATCAAGGCTCAATAATATTTCCCAGATCTACGATACTCAAGGCGATTACGACACTGCGTTGCAGTGCTTGACGCAAGCGCTGAGAATCCGCCAAGAAATCGGCGATAAACAAGGCGAGGGTACAACGCTCAATAATCTTGCCACAACTGCATATGCTAAAGGCGACTACGACACCGCGTTGCAATGCTTGACACAGGCGTTGCAAATCAGTCAGAACATCGGCGATAAACGAGGCGAAGGCACGACGCTCAATAATATTTCCCAAATCCACCAAGCTAAAGGCGACTACGGCACCGCGTTACAGTACTTGACGCAAGCGCTGCACATCAGGCAAGACATCGGCGATAAACCCGGCGAATGTACTACGTTGTTTAATATCGGGTATATTCATCGCCAACATAATGACCCGCACCAAGCACAGTCAACATGGCTAAAGGCCTACCATATCGCTAAACAAATCGGTTTAGCAGAAGGTTTGCAAAAGCTGGATAAACTAGCCAAAGACTTAGGCGGTGAGGGCTTGGCCTATTGGGAAGCCTTAAGCCAGTCAACTCCGAAGGCATAATGCCCATAGTATGACAGGCAACCAACTCAAGCCTATAGCTTATCCCCTGTCGAAATTTTTCGTGTCTTTCGTGGACAAAATGATTTTTCTAGCTTTATCCCCAAAAGGCCTTAAATGCAAATTAAATCATTAAGCTTTAGACTGCTGGTTTCGGCAGGCCTTGTGCTTGCCGCATTTTTCGCGCTGGCTTCGGTGGTGCTTGAACAGGGTTTTCGCGAGAGCGCCGAACAGGCTTTAAAGGAAAAATTGCAGGTTTACGTGTATTCGCTGCTATCGGCCGCCGAGCTTAAAAACTCCGGCGATTTAAGCATGCCGGCCAACTTGCCGGAACCGCAGTTTGCAACTCCCGGTTCCGGTCTTTACGGCTTTATACATTCGGCAAAAAAAAATCTGCTATGGCGTTCGCCGTCGGCCATCGGGCTTAATGTAACGCCTCCGCCGGAATTAATCGCAGGCAATTCCGCCTTTTTGTTGGCTGAGCACGGGCGTTACGCGCTGCATTACGCGGTCATCTGGAAAAATGTAGTCGGCGTCGAACGCGAATATATCTTTACCGTGACTGAAGATGCCCAGTTTGTCAGCAATCAGGTGGAGAGATTTAGGAAGACCTTAAGAGTCTGGCTATTGGCTTTAGGTTTGGTGCTGATATTTATTCAGCTGGCCTTATTGCGCTGGAGCATAAAGCCTTTGCGGATTATCGTAAAAGATCTTGAGGCGATAGAAAAAGGCCGTAAAACCCATTTAGACGGCGACTATGCCACGGAACTGGAAGGTCTGGCCGGTACTCTTAACGCCTTTATCAACAGCGAGCGGGCGCATCTGGAACGTTATCGCAATGCCTTGGCGGACTTGGCGCACAGCCTGAAAACGCCGCTGTCGATATTGCGCGGCTGCGCCGAGTCTTTCAGCGTTAATAAGGAGACGGTAAAGGAGCAGATTTTCCGCATGGATGAAATCGTCGAGTATCAATTACAGCGGGCGGCGGCCAAGGGCGAGCATAAAACCGCCGGCGCGGTGGATTTGTCGCTGATTATCAAAAAAATAAGCGCATCGCTAGGCAAGGTTTATATCGATAAAAACATCAATTTCGATAGGGCCGTGCCGGAACAAAGCCTGATTTATTACGATGAAGGCGATCTGTACGAAATAGCCGGGAACCTGATGGATAACGCCTGCAAGTGGTGCCGCAGCACGGTGAAGGTCACCATTTCCCTGAATGCGCGCAAAGGCAGGCGGAATTTTGCGCTGTTGCTGGAGATTGAAGACGACGGGCCGGGAATCCCTGCCGGAAAATTGGCGGAAATTTTAAAAAGAGGCGTGCGTGCCGACGAAAATATTCATGGGCACGGTATCGGCATGGCCGTCGTTTACGAATTAATCGGTCTGTTGGGCGGGCTGCTGGAAGGCAAAAAGAGCGAAGCGCTGGGCGGCATGAAATGGAGTGTTTATTTGGCGTGATGATTTGGACAGATTAGTTCCAGCCGATTTCAGGGCATGATAAAGCAGGGGAGTAACCTGCTGTGTTGAGCAAGCTTATGACGCCTGCTTCAACATCCCCATGCCGTTAGGTTTTTTAACGACTTGCAGTTGGGCTTTAAAGCGTTTTTGAACGCCTTCCACATGGGAAATAACGCCGACGGTTTTGCCGTGGGTTTGCAAGCCTTCCAAGGTGCTGATGACGGTATAAAGCGTTTCCGCGTCCAGGTTGCCGAAGCCTTCATCGAGAAATAACGAGTCCACCGACTTGCCGTTATTGGCCAATTCCGACAGTCCCAGCGCCAGCGCCAGGCTCACCACAAAACTCTCGCCGCCGGACAAGGTTTTGGGCAGGCGGTGCGCATTGCTTTGATAAGTATCTTCAACTTCCAAGGCCAAACCCTGCTCGCTGGGCATCTGTCGCAGATAATAACGGCCGCTGATTTTTTCCAGCACGGCATTGGTTTGGGACAATAACCGGTCGGCGACCCGCTGTTGAACCCGGCGACGAAAAGCCATGCCGCTTTCCTCGGCTATTTGTGCGGCTTCGGCGCTGCACAGACGGGCAATTTCCTGTTGATCCTGTAATTGAACCAGGATCACATCGGCCTTCTGTTGGTATTGCTTTTGCTCGTTCAACTGCTGTTCCAGGCGCTGCACTTCCAGACCGGCTATCGTCAGCTTTTCGGTTACGCTTTTCAGCTGGGCATCGAGCTGCTCCGGGCTTAGTTCCGTTGCGACCTGAGCATTTTCGGCTTCCAACTCAAGCCGGCTTTTTTCCAACTCTATGGTTTTGGCGTCAATCTCCTGTTCCAATTCGGCCAGATGCCGCTCCAGTTCCGGTTGGTGTTGCAGCAGTTCCAGCGTTTCCGTCAGCTGGTGCAGGTCGGCAAATTGCGTTCCCTGTAACTTGCCCTGCAACGCCTGTTTCAGAGCGGCGAGTTCGTCTTCCAGTTTGGCAGTCAGTTGTTCCTTGTCGGCAATCAGTTTTTGCTTTTCGATCAATGCCAAGTGCAGGCCGACGATTTCTTCGCTTTGCAATTGTTGGTTGTAGCGCTCAAGTTTTTCACTGCATGCCGTTATTTCAATTTGGCAATGCTCCGTTTTTGCCTTTAATACGTCCAGTTCCTCGGTTAAGCTTTTTTGACGGAAAGCATAGCTTTGATAATCCTGGCGACGCGCATTCAGCCGGTCGAACAAGGCATCCTCTTTGCCTTTAGCGGGCATTTTTTCGCCCAGCGAGGCTAATTGTGCGAGCACCTTGTCGGCCAGTTGTTGCTCTTCCTGCTGACAGGTAGCCAATGCCGCGGCGTAATCGATTTCTTCCTTGGGACGCTCCCGCCATTCGGCATCCAGTTGCCGGGAGTTTAGCTGTAAGCGTTCAACAGTGGCTTCGCCCTTGGCGATCAAGGCTTCCAGTTGTTCGATGCCGGTCTGTTTTTTGCGATAGTCGGCGACTACGGCGGTAATGGTTTTTAATGCGCTGATTTCGGTCTTTAAGCGGTGTTGCAGCAACCCCAGTTTATTGATTTTCAGGTCTTCGCTGGCGGTGTTAAGCCGGTTGCACAAGGTTTGCCATTGGGATTTGATCTTGACCTGTTCTGTCTGGTTGGCCTGATCCTTTTCCGCCTGTCTTCGCGTCGCTTTAAGCTGTTGTTCCAGCTTGGCGGCGGCTGCCGTTAAGGCCTTTATTTTCGCCTTTTGATCGGTTAAGGCTTGTTGGGAATTGGCTTCTCTCGGTGGGTGCAGGGTATAGGGATGCTTCAACGCGCCGCATAAAAAACAAGGTTCGCCATCGACCAGATGCGGCCGGTCCGCGGCCATTTTTCTGAGCAACGTTTCACGGAACACAGCCGTTTCCAGCGTCAGTTTAATATTTTCTTCCCGACCGGTTTGCTGTTTTAACCCCGCAAGTTCGGATTCCAGCTCCTCAATGTCATGATTCGGTTGCTCTTTACGAGCAAAGATGCCGAACAAGCTAAAACCGCTTTTGGTCAGTTTTTGGTAAGTTACAGCCAAGCTATAGAGTGCCCGAAAATCCTTAACCCGCTCTTGTTGCTCTTGTTGAAACTCCTCAAGTTCAGCCAGATTCTTGCCCTGCGCCAGTTGTTCCTGCGTCTTTTTTGCCAACGGCAGCTTGTGGTTTAACTCGGCAATTCTTTTATTTTCCTGGGCAATGGCGGAGCTGTTGTTTTTCAGCGATGCGGCCGTATTTTTGGACCATTTGGTGAACGTTTTTTGTTTTTCTTTCAGCTCGGCCAGCTCAGCCCGGAGATTTTTTAACCGGCCTGTTTCGGGAAAACTTGCCAGCAACGATTCATCCGCGGCATGTTCTTCCAGCCATTTCGACGCCGTGGCAAGATGGGATGTTTTATCCTCAATCTGCATGCCTAACGATTGCCATAAATCCGATTCCGATTGCCGCTGAGAACTAAGCTGGCCTATCTGGGCCCTGATTTCGGATAGGGTTTGGCCTTGTTCGGTAAGCGATTTATGGGGCAAGCGATCCGGAGCCGTTTTATCTGCGCCGATACGGTCTTGTAGTTGCTTAAGTTCGCCGCGAAAATCCGCCAGTGTTGCTTTATCCTGATGAATGTGGTGATTTTTTTCCTTAATCGCATCCAAGTCATCTTTAAACGGCAGGGCGTTCTGAGCCGTAGCCAGCCGATCCAGTTTTTGCCGCTCGATTGCCGATAGCGCTTGGGTTTGCTGTAGGTTTTTTTCCTGGTCGGCAATTCTGTTTTGAAGAGTTAGTACATTATGCAGCGAGGCTTGCTGCTGCTTCAGGTCGCTTTGCTCTTCCCGCAGCTCGGTCGTTTGATCGGTAAAATCGAGCAAATCATGTTCGCAGGCTTCCAGCTTTCCCGGTTCCATGATCGGTATAACCGATAAGTCCTGTTTTAAATAATCCAGGCGTCGTTGCGCTTCATCGGCTTTTTCATTGACTTCATTTCTATAGTCTTCATAAATATCGGCGCTGATGATTTTTTCCAGAATGTCCATGCGCTCATTGTCCAGCGCGTTCAGGAATGCGGCAAAATCTCCCTGCGCCAACAGTATCGAGCGGGTGAAGTTGCGGAAATTCATTCCGGTGATTTCGGTAATTCGCGCGCAGACCTGCTGGGTTGTGGTCGCCAGCACTTCGCCGTCGCTCAAGCGGGTCAACTTCATTTCAGGCGGCGTTAATTCGCTCTCGGGATTCGCGTCACGCCGTTGCGCACGCCAGCCGGACCGGTATTTCACCTTGTCCAGGGCAAATTCGATTTCCGAAAAACACTCGGCCGTATGTTGCGTCATCACATGTTCGGCAGGGCGGTTAAAGCGAAAAGTCTCGCCGTACAAGCCCAGCGTGATAGCGTCTAAAATACTGGATTTTCCCGAGCCGTTAGGGCCGGTAATGGCAAAAACCCCGGTATCCGAAAAAGGCGATTGTTCAAAATCGATCCGGCTTTCGCCTTCCAATGAGTTGATATTTTTAAAATGAATATTGAGTATTTTCATTGGCTGACGATGTTGCTTTGCAACAGCTGGGGATTTTTAAATGAAATATTATAACGCTGTCCGGCGATTTTTTCCCAACCTATGCGACATGCTGTAATAACCGGTAAATATAATGACCGACACAAAGCGGCATAACCTGGAGTTTTTGAAGAAATCGATGAAAACCATGTTTGCCAAAATTAAATAAAACATCTGCTAAAATGGCGCAAGGAGGAAATTTAATGCTGAAAAAAACTTTACGCTGGCTGTTGACCTTGATTTACAAGGTTGAAATTAAAGGGTTGGATAATTACGAAAAGGCCGGGAAACGCGTGCTGATTATATCCAATCACACGTCCTTTCTGGACCCGCTACTGTTGGGCGTATTCTTACCCGATGACATCACTTTTGCGATAAACACCCAGATTTCCGAGCGCTGGTGGTTGAAGCCTTTTTTGGTGTTATCCCGCGTTTTTCCAATGGATCCGACTCATCCCATATCGTTGAAGGATTTGATTCATCATTTACAGCAAGACTCCCGCATCGTTATTTTTCCTGAAGGGCGCATTACCGTAACCGGCTCGTTGATGAAAATTTACGACGGCACCGGCATGGTCGCCGATAAATCCGAAGCGGCGATATTGCCGGTACGCATTGAGGGCGCCGAATACACGCATTTTTCCAGGCTGCGCAATATCGTGCGCTTGCGCTTATTCCCCAAAATCACTATTCAGATATTGCCTCATACTTTCGTTTCGCCGCCTCCTGAATTAAGGGGCAAAAACCGGCGTAAATACAGCGGACACATTTTGGCGGATATTATGACTGAAATGATGTTTGCCACCAGTCATTACCGGCAAACCGTTTTCGCCAGCCTGCTTGAAGCGCGCAAGATACACGGCGGCAAGCATACGGTTGCCAACGATCTGGAACGCATCCCTTTGTCCTATGACAACTTGATTACCCGCACCATTGTCATCGGCAACGCCTTAAAGAAGACAACGGTCGAGGGGGAAAATATCGGGGTTTTTTTGCCCAATTCGACCAAAACCCTGTCGGTTATTTTGGGCTTGCAACTTTATGGCCGGGTACCGGCGATGTTGAATTATTCAACCGGCTCGGCCGGTATGGTTTCCGCGTGTAACACGGCGCAAGTCAAAACCGTGTTGACTTCCCGCCGCTTTATCGAGCTGGGCAAGTTAAGCGCGGAAGCCGAGCACTTGGGCGAACAGGTCAAGCTGGTTTATCTGGAAGACTTGGCGGCGCGCCTGTCCGGATGGGATAAATTCCAGGCGCTGGTGCAATGCAAAACCGCCAATATCTGGTACAAACACACCCAATACAGCCCTGACAGTCCGGCGGTGGTTTTATTCACCTCCGGTTCCGAAGGCACGCCCAAAGGCGTGGTATTGTCCCACGCCAATATCCTGTCCAATCTTAAGCAATTGGAAGCCCGGATCAATTTTACGGCGCGGGATGTGGTGCTCAACTTTTTGCCGATGTTCCATTCCTTCGGCTTTACCGTCGGAACCATGCTGCCGATACTGCACGGCATGACCACTTTCTTTTATCCGACTCCGTTGCATTACGCGGTCATTCCCGAAATCGCTTATGAAATCAGCGCCACCATCATGTTCGGCACCAATACCTTTTTAGCCGGATATGCTAAAAAAGCCCACGCCTATGATTTTTTCAATATGCGTTATGTGGTTGCCGGCGCGGAAAAATTGCAGGAAACCACCCGTCGCCTTTGGGCGGATAAATTCGGCATACGCATACTGGAAGGTTATGGCGCGACCGAAACCACGCCTATCGCCTCGGTCAATACGCCGATGGATTTTAAAGCCGGGACCGTAGGCCGGTTTATGCCGTCTATGGGCTACAAACTGGAGCCGGTCGAAGGCATTGAAGAAGGGGGCAGGCTGCACGTCAGCGGGCCCAATATCATGCTCGGTTACCTGTTGGCCGACAATCCTGGCAAACTGGTTGCGCCTAAATCGATCTATGGCGACGGCTGGTACGACACTGGCGATATTGTGCATGTCGATAATGAAGGCTTTCTCAGCATACGCGGCCGCAGCAAACGTTTTGCCAAAGTCAGCGGCGAAATGGTCTCATTAACCGCCGTAGAGCAGCTGGCGACCAATGCCTGGCCGGATGCGCATCACGCCGCAATCAGCCTGCCGGATGCCAAAAAAGGCGAACAGGTCATTTTGCTCACCACCTATAAACAGGCGACGGTTAGCGATTTGGCGGCGGCCTCTAAAGGTGTGGCTCTTATCCTTTTGCCCAAGAAAATTTTGATCGTTGATGCGATTCCGGTGATGGCGACCGGTAAAACCAATTATATTGCAGTGACGGAA
>DAINRH010000007.1:17561-36035 GCA_036741905.1 Methylobacter sp.
GGTGAGAAAATAATGCGTAATTCGGGTATGTTCTTTCATGGAAACGGCCTTAAATCGCAATGCAAGTATTTTTGCCCTTCGTCCTTCGCCTTTTGCCTTAAATAATCATGAACAAACAAATCTATCCCTTACTGATCGCCCAGTTCTTATCCGCATTTGCCGATAACGCTATTTTGTTCACAGTGATTGCCATGGTGATGCAGTCCGCACAGCTGGCAAGTTGGTACGTTCCGGCTTTGCAAAGCGCGTTTCTGGTTGCCTTTGTATTGCTTGCGCCGTGGGTCGGCGGATTTGCCGATAATCATCCCAAATCCAGGGTGTTGATTATCGGCAACCTGATTAAAGCGGGGGGCGCAGCATTATTGCTGTGCAATGTGGAACCGTTGATCGCTTATTGCGTGGTCGGTGTCGGCGCGGCCATTTACAGTCCGGCTAAATACGGCATTCTTCCTGAGCTGGCGGGGCATGAGTTTCTGGTTAAAGCGAACAGCTGGATTGAAGGTTCCACTATTCTGGCTATTTTACTGGGCATGATGATAGGCGCCAAGGTCGCGGATTATTCGATAACGTGGGCGTTAATCGGCACCATCGTCATGTTCATAATCTCCGCATTGAGCACCTTGTTTTTACCGGCAAGCATTGCCAAAAAAACCGCTCCCGGTTCGGCCTTGCCGATGTTTTGGCGGGAAATAGGGCTGTTTTTTTCTACGCCTAGATCGCGCTTCGCCATTCTCGGCGGCTCTTTATTCTGGGCCGCGGCGGCAACCTTAAGGGTGATTATCGTGGCCTGGGCGCCGCTGATTTTGTTGTCGAAAAATGCCTCCGAAATTGCGGAACTTACCTTATTCATCGCTATCGGCATCATCGCCGGATCGGCCTTGGTGCCGGGGCTCATTCCGCTTGAACACTTACGCCGCGCCAGATTGCCTTCCTATTTAATGGCGTTGTTTATTTTCGGGCTGAGTCTGACCGATAGCATCTGGCCGGCCCGCTTTATGCTGTTTTTCGTCGGCGTCATGGGCGGCATGTTTATCGTTCCCGTCAACGCCGCCTTGCAGGAGTTGGGGCAGCAGAGCATCGGCAGCGGCAGCGCCGTCGCTTTGCAGGGCTTTTTTCAGAATCTCACCATGTTGGCCGCGGTGGGCGGCTATACCTATGCCGTCTCGCAACATGCCGATCCCGTTCTGTCCATGCTGAGTCTGGGCATGCTGGTTTTTACGGCGACTTTTCTGGTATCGCTGCATCTGCCGGACAATCAAGCTAAAAACGGCGGTTAGTCCACGAAAAACACGAAATATACGCTGATCGCTGGGGCTGGGGACCGCACAAATATTTTTGTGTTTTTCGTGGATGAAATGCTTAACCAGTACCGTTCATTATTGCAGCGGCTTTAATCCTGCTTTCACTTAAGCGATTGACCAATCCCCATAAGCCTAAAAGTTCGCCCGCTCGGTCGGTGAAAATTTACTGACTAAAGCGGGCCCGACAGCCGGGCTTGCGCCCATTGCCAAGCCGATAATATTTCCGGCTATCCACATATGCGTCGTTTTGCCGGCAAATAACGCCAACACCGCCGCAACAATAAAGCCCAGGCCAGTATCTTTACCGCTTGCGTTGTCCATTAGTCGACTGTTTTCGGCAGCAGGCGGTTGGGTTTGATCGTTATTCATATCCGGGGAGTCCGCTGCAATCGGTAGCGTTGTTATTCTTCAAGGGGGGAGGAATATTCTTGGCTTTGATTTGAAGTGTAGTAGTTCAGTGCCGTTGATGGGTAGGTCGAGCGTTTGCCCCGCATCGGCTTGCCGAAAATCGGTAGCATGGATCTGTCCACGCGGCATGAGGGGAATGAAATCAACAGCCCCGCCAGGGTTTATCAAAATCTTGTTATGTTATTGGCAGTTGGCGGCTATACTTTGCTGCCGCAAATAAAGTAGCCCAGCGCTTGTCATGCTTAAGCTGCGCTTGCCGGTACGCGGCGTAATTTTTCCAGTATTTTTGTAACTGCCGGAGCATCAAGAAAAACAAAAAACGCTTAACGACTATAAGTAAGCTTTAGACTACAATAATTATAATGAAGGATTTATCACATGAAGCTGTTTGAACTCGGAAAAATCACTATGACGCCATCGGCTATTTCGGTTATAGCCAGTTTTAAGGTGCCCATCGGCGATTTGCTGGACAGACATGAAAGGGGCGACTACGGGGATGTCTCCGAGGTGGATTGGCGTGAAAATACGCTTGCGTTGCTACCTGAATCGGTGGAAAGAATAATGTCTGTTTATAGTATTGAAAGCGAAAAACTATGGGTTATCACCGATCCTGATAGAAAGGTAACAACGCTATTAACAGAGGAAGATTTTTAACGATCTGTTGCTCCGGGTTCAGCATTTATGGACTGCAACGTGTTAAAAATATTTAGCCGCAGGGTATCGCAGAGTTGCACAAAGTAATGCTGAGAAAAATTTACGTAACGCTGCGGTTATAAAGTTTCAAAATGGAAGACTGAATGTTTGCGTGGTTTAATGATTTACTGGCCGTTACCGGCGATTTTATGCCGCACGGCGCCTGTTATCTATGGCTGCCGTCAGTCTTGTGGTTACATGTCATCAGCGATAGCGTTATTGCGATTGCCTACTTCTCCATCCCGTTTGCCTTATTGTATTTTGTCAAAAAGCGCATCGATTTGGCTTATCGCTGGGTGTTTGTGCTGTTCGGGGTTTTTATTTGTTTATGCGGCGCCACGCATTTACTCAGTATCTGGACAATTTGGCATCCCGATTATTGGCTGGACGGCCTGGTAAAACTTGCCACGGCGCTGGTTTCTATAGTGACGGCCCTGCTGATTTGGCCGTTGATTCCAAAACTGTTACGTCTGCCTAGCCCTCAAGCGCTGCAAACCAGCGAAACCTATCTTCGCGCTATCTTCGATGCTACGCCGGATGCCATGCTGATCAGCGATGAGCGCGGCATTATTACCATGGCCAATCAGCAAGTCGAATGCTTGTTGGGTTATCCGGTTAACGAACTGCTCGGGTCATCGATTGAAATTCTGGTGCCGGAGCGTTTTCGGGCGGCGCATCCGGGACAGAGAGCGCAATTTTCCAGGTCGGCAGCCGTCCGGGCGATGGGAGCCGGTCGGGGAGTTAAAGCATTGCGAAAAGACGGCATTGAATTGGATGTGGAAATCAGCTTAAGCCCGATTCAAACAGAGCAAGGCTTGTTTTTCGCCAGCGCTTTGCGGGACATCACCGAACGCAAACAAGCCGAGTCTACGCTACGGGCAAGCGAGGCGCGTTTCCGCCTGATGGCCAATAGCGCGCCCATTATGATCTGGATTACCGATACCGGGGGCGAGCCCACTTTCGTCAACCAAGCATGGCTTGATTTCTCAGGTATCGATTCGGTACAGGGCATGACGCACGGAGGTTGGATCAGTGCTATTCATCCCGACGACAGAGAAACCGCCTTCGTGGCGTACTATCAAAATACCGAAGTTCAGGCCGCCATTACTACCGAATACCGCCTTCGCAATGCGGCCGGCGACTGGCGTTGGATTTTAGATAAAGGCCTGCCGCTTTATGATGAAAGCGGCATGTTTACCGGTTATATCGGTTCGGCAATCGACATCACCGAACGTAAACAAGTGCAGCAAATGTTACAGGACAAAGAGAGCATGCTGTCCGAATCGCAGCGCATCGCCCATGTCGGCAGTTGGTCCGTGGAACTGGCGACCGGTTGCGTCAGCTGGTCGGACGAAATGTATCAAATTTACGGCGTGACACAGAAGACCTTCGATCCTTCAGCGGGAAAGTATCTCGATTTGGTTCATCCCGACGATCGCGCCATGATGAAAAGGTGGTTCGGCGACTGCCGGGCCGGAAAGGAAACGCCGGAACTGGATTTTCGTATTATGCTGCCGGATGATACGGTTCATTTTGTCCGCAGCAGCGGCGGCTTGCAATACGATGGCATGAACAGGCCGCTACGCATGGTCGGCAGCGTTCAGGACATAACCGAGCGTAAGCGGGCTGAGCGGGTGTTAAATCAAATCAAAGCGATGATCGATATATCCCTGGACGGATTTTGGATAGTCGATTTGATGGGCAATGTGCTGCAAGTTAATGAGGCTTACGCAAAAATAATCGGTTATTCGAGCGATGAGCTGATGCACATGCATATCAGTCAATTGGAGGCAATGGAAGGGCCGGAGCAGATAAAAAACCATATTGAACATATTATTGCCCAGGGTTACGACCTGTTCGAAACCCGTCACCGCCATAAAGACGGGCATGCCGTTGATATTGAAGTCTCCGTCGCCTTCCTGCCCGAGTTTCAACAGTTTTGCGCTTTTTGCCGGGACATCACCGAGCGCAAACAAACAGAGCTGGATCTGCGCATTGCCGCGACTGCCTTCGAAGCTCAGGAAGCCATGGTCATCACCGATACGGCAAGCGTCATTCTGCGGATCAACAAAGCCTTTACCGCATCCACCGGTTACACCGAGAAGGAGGCCGTAGGCCGGAAAATAAGCATACTCAAGTCCGGCCGTCATGACGCGGCTTTTTATGCGGCGATGTGGAAGAGCATTTTAAGCGTCGGCGCCTGGCAGGGAGAAATCTGGGATCGACGCAAGAATGGCGAAATTTATCCCAAATGGTTGTCTATTACGGCGGTAAAAAGGAACGACGGGGTAATCAGTCATTATGTCGGCACCCATACCGACATCACCGAGCGTAAGGCGGCCGATGAGCAAATCAAGCAGCTGGCCTTCTACGATCCGCTCACCCAGCTGCCCAATCGACGCTTGTTGCAGGAGCGGCTAAAACACAGCATTAATGTGGAGCGGCGCGACGGCAAGCAACTGGCTTTACTGATGCTTGACCTGGATCGCTTTAAAGCGATTAACGACAGCTTGGGGCATTTGGCCGGCGACGACTTGTTGCAACAAGTCGCCGAACGTATCACCGCAAAATTACGCGATGTCGACATGGTGGCCCGCTTGGGCGGCGACGAGTTTATTGTGTTGCTGGAAGATATTGCCCAGCCGGAAGATGCGGCGCGGGTGGCTAAAGAAATCATTGCCGATTTAACTAAAGCCTTTTGCTTGAGCCAAAGCGGCAACGTTCAGATTGGCGTTAGCATCGGCATCAGCTTGTCTTCGCAACACGGCGACACGCCGGAATTATTGATGGATCATGCCGATGCGGCGCTGTATCAGGCTAAAGACGCCGGGCGCGGCTGCTTCGCCTATTTTTCGGAAGATTTGACGATTGCGGCCCGCGAGCGCATCGCGTTGGAGACGCGGCTGCGCCATGCGATTGAGCACCGGGAGCTGCGCGTTTTTTACCAGCCGCAGGTGGATATTGCCAGCGGCCGCATCGTCGGCGCCGAGGCCTTGGTGCGCTGGCAGGACCCGGTGGAGGGATTGATTGCGCCGATCCGTTTTATTCCTATTGCCGAAGAAACCGGACTGATTGTGGAGATCGGCGAATGGGTGTTGCGCGAAACCTGTCGCCAAGGCCGACAATGGCTGGATGCGGGGTTGCCGCCATTGACCCTGGCGGTCAACGTGTCCTCCCGCCAGTTTCTCCGTAGCGACATTTGCGCTGTGGCGGCTACGGTACTGAGCGATAGCGGTTTTCCGCCTCAGCAACTGGAATTGGAAATAACCGAAAGCGGATTGATGGAAAATCAGCATAACGCAACGGCCATTCTTAACAGTCTCCGCGCTCAAGGCGTTCGGCTGGCCATTGACGATTTCGGCACCGGTTATTCATCGCTGGCGTACCTTAAACACTTTCCGCTGGATGTATTGAAAATCGACAAGCGCTTTATCGACGATATTCCTGTTCAGCAGGATGACATGGAAATCGCCGCCACTATTGTCGCCATGGGGCATATTCTGGGCTTTAAGGTCTTGGCCGAGGGCGTGGAAACGATGGCGCAACTGGCGTTTTTGCAGGAAAAAGGCTGCGATATGTATCAGGGCTATCTTAAAAGCAAACCGGTGACTGCGCATGAGTTTGCCGAGTTACTGCGTGTTCAACGCTAGTCGCGGGTAAAATGCTTCTGCGGCTATCACTAACGCAACACCCCGTAGTGGCAAAGGTTGGGCCGATTAAAGGCGCAAGCTACTAAAAATCGTAGCAAGGAAAAAAATAATAATAATGATAAATTTCCATCGACTTGCAGCGCTGCTAAAGCAATTCTGCGTAGCCGCACTTTATGCGTTGCTCGGTTTGAGCATTCTTGCCTGCTGTTCGGACAACGGTGTTATCAGTATTGTCTGGCTACCTGCGGGGCTGGCGTTGTCGGTTTTGTTGATCGGCGGGAACAGCTACGCCTGCGGCGTATTCCTCGGGGCTCTGGCCGTCAACGTCATAACAATCAACTCCTTTGGGATGGCCGTCGCCGTTGCCGCCGGCAATACCCTGGAAGCGTTTTTGGGCGCGCTGCTGGTGAAGCGCTACGTTACCTTTAATCAAGCCTCCTTATCCACTCAAAACTATCTGCAACTGCTTATAGTCGGGGCTGTTGCCAGCGTTACTGCCGCTTTGCTCGGCACCGCAACATTGGTTTTTTCCGGGTTTCTGAGCGGAGAAACTTTTTTCCGCTACCTGACTTATTGGTGGCGGGGAGACACGCTGGGTATTGTGCTGATGACCCCGATGCTGCTGGTTTGGCGGCAAGCGCCTGACGATTGGCTTAAGCCGAAGCGGTTGATCGAGCTGGCGGCGTTGATCGGTTTGGCCTTCCTGGCCGGGCAAATGATTTTTATGGGATGGATGCGCGACGCAGTGGGCGATGTCGCCAAGGCCTACTGGATGTTCCTGTTTGTTACCTGGGCCGCGGTACGCCTTGGACCTCACGCCTTAGTCATAATCCCGGTCATGACCGCAATTCAGGGACTTCTTGGCGCGCAGCAGGGAACCGGTTTCTTCGCAGAGGACATTGCCAAAACCTATCTGACCAGCTATTGGTCTTTTATCGTGATACTGTCGGTGACCGGTATGACGCTGGCGACCTATTTCGTCGCCCGCAGGCAGGCCGAACAGACGCTGACGGCAAGCGAAGGCTATCAGCGCGCCATCTTCAATGCCACGCCGGACGCCATGCTGATTAGCGATACGCAGGGGATTATTACCCAGGTCAACCGGCAAGCCGAGTTAATGCTGGGTTATAAGCTTGGAGAATTGGTCGGGCAGTCGATTGAAATTTTGGTGCCGGAAAATTTTCGCCTAAAGCATCCTGCGCTGCACGCCCGATATGTTGCAGCGCCAATTACCCGGCCGCTGGGCGTAGGTCGCACCGTGCAGGCGCAGCGAAAAGACGGCAGCCGTTTTGACGTCGATATTAGCGTAAGCCCGATTAAAACGGAGCAAGGCTTGTTTTTCGCCAGCGCCTTGCGGGATGTCACTTTACGTAAGCAAGCGGATGCGCATCTTCGCGTTGCCGCCATCGCCTTCGAGTCGAACGAGCCGATGGTCATTACCGACGCCGATAATATTATTTTACAAGTGAATCGGGCCTTTACCGAATCGACCGGGTACAGCAAAGAAGAGGCGGTCGGTCAAAAGATCGGTTTGCTTAAATCCGGACGGCATGGCGCGGCCTTTTATGCGGCGATGTGGGAAACTATCAACAGCACCGGGACATGGCAGGGAGAAATTTGGGATCGGCGCAAGAATGGCGAAATTTATCCCAAATGGCTGATCATCTCCGTCGTGAAAGGCGAGGATGGCGCGATTACCCATTATGTCGGCACCCATATCGACATCACCGAGCGCAAGGCGGCCGAGGAACAGATCAAGCAGCTGGCTTTTTACGATCCGCTCACCCAGCTGCCCAATCGCCGGTTGCTGCAAGAGCGGCTGAAGCACGGTATCGATGTCGAACGACGCGACGGCAAACAGCTGGCATTACTGATGCTCGACCTGGATCGTTTCAAGTCGGTCAACGACAGCCTGGGCCATCTGGCCGGCGACGAGTTGCTGCAACAAGTGGCGGCAAGAATTGCGGGGCGCTTGCGCGATGTCGACATGGTGGCCCGCTTGGGCGGCGATGAGTTTATCGTGTTGCTGGAAGACATTGCCCATCCTGAAGATGCCGCACGCGTGGCCGAAGAGATCATCGCCGATTTAAGCAAATCTTTCGGCGTAGAGCAGGGCGAGGATATACAGATAAGCGCCAGCATCGGCATCAGTTTGTACCCGCAACACGGCGGCACGTCCGCGCTGCTGATGGATCATGCCGATGCGGCGTTGTATCAGGCTAAAGACGCCGGGCGCGGTTGCTTCGCCTATTTTTCGGAAGATTTGACGATTGCGGCCCGCGAGCGCATTGCCTTGGAATCGCGTTTGCGCCGGGCGATCGAGCAACAGGATCTGCGCGTTTTTTACCAGCCGCAGGTGGATATTGCCAGCGGCCGCATCGTCGGTGCCGAAGCCTTGGTGCGCTGGCAGGACCCGGTTGAGGGGCTGATTGCGCCGATCCGTTTTATCCCGATTGCCGAAGAAACCGGCTTGATTGTCGAGATCGGCGAATGGGTGCTGCGCGAAACCTGTCGCCAAGGCCGACAGTGGCTGGATGCGGGGTTGCCGCCGTTAACCCTGGCGGTCAATGTGTCCCCGCACCAGTTTCGGCGTAGCGACATTTGCGACTTGGCGGCAACGGCGTTAAGCGATACCGGCTTTCCAGCCACGCAACTGGAATTGGAAATAACCGAAAGCGGGTTAATGGACAATCAGGGCAATGCGACAGAGATTCTCAACTGTCTGCGAAGGCAGGGCATTCGGCTGGCCATTGACGACTTCGGCACCGGCTATTCGTCTTTGGCCTGTCTTAAACATTTTCCGCTGGATCTGTTAAAAATCGATAAGAGTTTTATTGACGACATTCCTCATCTGCAAGACGACATGGAAATTGCCGCGACCATTATTGCGATGGGGCATATTCTGGGTTTTAAAGTTTTGGCCGAAGGCGTGGAAACACCGGAGCAACTGGCATTTTTTCAGGAAAAAGGCTGCGATATGTATCAGGGCTATATCAAAAGTCGGCCCCTGCCGGCGGCAGAGTTTGCCGCGTTATTACGCGATCAACAACAGTCAATGATCGCATACGGTTGATTGAAGGCTCGAAGACACGGCGTTTCCTGAGTTTCAGTTGTTCGCGGTGAATATTGTTTAGGCATGCGCATAAAATAACGCCACAAGTTAGACCTGGCAGGTTTTTAAAACCTGCCAGGTCTGGAGATAGTGGCGATGCTATTTGCAAAAGTTATTTCATGCATATTCCTTAAGTTGCTTGCGGCTGTTTGTTAGGCAGCGTAAAGCTGAAGACGCTGCCCTGACCGGCAACGCTTTGCAGTGAAATAGTTCCGCCCAGGCGTTTAATAGCCGACTTGACGTAATTGAGTCCCACGCCTTCGCCTTCTACGGCATGATTGCTGCCGCGGCGAAACATCTCAAAAATTTTCTTTTGATCTTTTTCCATAATACCCAAGCCGTTATCGCTAACGGAAAACCGGAACTGATCGCCCAGGTCCTCCGCCCATATCTCGATTTTGCCGGGGCGCTTCGGGTCTAAATACTTGACCGCATTGGATAATAAATTGGCAAAGATCTGCGCCAGCAAATAAGGGTCGGTCTCGATGCGCGGCAAGGATTGAACATGAAACTCGGCTCCGGCCCGGTCGCTCTGATATTTTATGGCCTCAATGTTATCGATTACCAGGCGTTGTACGTCGATTACGTTGACGTTCAATTCCTGCCGTCCCAAGCGGGAAATTTTTAAAATGCCGGCCAGCAATTGATTCATTTTGGCGACGCCCCCGGTAATAAACCGTGTCGATGTCGGAATATCCTCATCCAATATTTCCAGCAATGCGGTTTTTTTATGTTCAGGCAGATGTTCTATTTCTTCATTCAGCAGTTTACGCAGGTCATTAAGGCTCAAGCCTAATTCGTTAACGAAGCCCTGAACATTAATCATCGGCGCGCGTAAATCATGCGACACAATATATGAGAAGTCCTTGAGCTCCTCATTGTATTGCTCAAGCTGGTCGCGGTGGTTTTGCCGCTCTTGGTCGCGAGACTGGATTTGCTCAAGCATCTGGTTGAAACCGTAGACCACGGCATTCAGTTCGATGATGCTCGGATGGAGCAGCACCCGTCTATCGTAATTGCGGTTTCGACCGATTTCGAGCGCGGTTTGCGCCAATTCCTCCAGCGGCTTGACGACGCTATAAGCCAGACGGTTGTTAAGTATTCGGCCTAAACTGTATACCCCTAACATGACCGCGATGAAAATACCCAAGGTAGTGGCCAGTTCCAGCCAGTCCCCGGTCATATCGGCTTCGATCCAAACCTGTCCGATGGCTTGTCGGTCGGACGGGTATTCCGGTTGTTCTTGATTGTGTGCGGCGAACACGGGGTGTTCCAGGCGCAGCTTATCGGCAAAGACGCGATGGAGCAGATGCTGTAAGGTTCCGGGCAGGTTTTGCGTCGGAGCGGGCGCGTAGTAGGCCAGTATATCGCCATTCGGCTTTACGATACCGGCAGCGGATATTTCGGCAATGGCGGATAACGCATGCAGATTCTCTTCCGCTGACGACCGGTCGAAAAAAATCAGCGGAGCTTCGCTATTGATAGCCAGAATCGACGCCAGCGTGTGCATACGCTGGATGGTGTCCCGGTACTGGCTGATCACCGTATAGCCGGTGAAGAAAACGAAAGAAATCAGCATGATCCCGGTAGACACCCGGAGGATCGAGTTGAGGCGGCTGGAGATGGAGAGGGAGCCGGCAGAACCGGCCTCCGCCGATGAAGCCTTGTTGTCCTTGCCGGTCAATGCGAGCATTTTTGAAATAATAAGTTTTACGATAGACATCTTAGGCGGTTCCCAGAAAAAAGCGTAGTCCACGAAAGGTACAAAAAGCGCGAAAAAACGGCGTACAGGGGCGCTGATTAGAAAGGCGTCCGCGATAACGCGGCATGGATGCGAGCTGTACAACATCCTCGTGCTTTTCGTGGGCAGTACTTAAGTAGGTGTTCATATGTTTCTTAACATGAGTGGCATGTGTGGGAGCGGCTTTAGCCGCGATTGTCGCGGCTAAAGCCGCTCCCACACATGCCAGAAAACGTTACTCCTCGTTCCCACGCGCCGCGTGGGAACGAGGAGTTGACGGTGTTTCGCAGGTATTTCATCGTTCCCACGCTCTGCGTGGGAATGCAGCCTGAACCGCTCTGCGGTTCGGGACGCTGGAGCGTCCCTGCCATTAAGTTAAGCATATCGACACTCCGTAGGAGCGGGCCGTGCCCGCGATATTTGCACGGCGATTGCAAAGTTATAGCGCGATCATCGCGGGCACGGCCCGCTCCTACATAATGGCAGTGACGCAGAGCGTGGGAGCGAGAGCATATACCGCTTTGGGTTTTTTCGCGCCTTTCGCGGACAGTGCGTAACATCGGATACTGACAGGCATGCCCTTTTTCTAACGGCCGAGCAGTCGCGGTCATGGTACGATTTTGGCTAATTTCAGCATCTTGGAGCTGATTTTCAGTTTCGCTGCCAAAACCGTACTTATGTTAATTTCAAACCTCAGTCGGTTGGATTCGGTGATCAAGTTGATCATCGAGCCCTCCGGCAAGCCGTCTTGAATATCGGTGATAATCAACACAGGGGTGTTGCGCAAAAGGGCGATGGCCTTGTCGAAACGGTCTTGTTCGGATTGCGCTAAATAGACAATATTGCAATCGGCCAGTTGCGCCGAGTGGAGCGGATATTTGAAAGCGGCATCAATTTGTCCCGCTTTTGCCGCCAGCAAGGTGGAGAGGGTGGCCGCCTTGAACGGGTTATTGCCGTAAACGCAAATCGTCACCGGCTTAGGCGAGTCGGGCCATTCGACATAGCCGGCGAAATTGAGCAGATAAGCCGCTTTAAGATCGTATTCGGTGACGCTGTCGGCGAATCCGGCGTTAACCGTGAGCACTAACAGCAACCCCAAGGCCGCTATTTTCTTTAGCATCGATACGCAGCTCATGGCGCTAAAACCGACATGCGAATTTCAGCCGGAAAGTGCGGCCTTCCTGGGGAATGCCGAAAATCCCGCCGGGCTCCAGGCGGTTGTCGTCGAGCAGGTCGTAGACGGCGGCGGACAGGTCAAGGTTGGTGACGGGTTGATAGAGCAAATTCAGGCCGACGCGGGTATAGCCCGGCGTTTTACTTTGCAAGGAGGTTCTTGATGCCAGCACTTGCATGTCGAAGCCGCCGCGCCATTTGGGGCTGAACAGCGGCGTCATAAAGTTTAACTGGTAGAGATGGCGAGGTACGTTGTTCAGCACGTCGGGGTCCAGGTGGGCAGGATCCAGATCTTTGGCAAAGACTAAACTGTAGCCGCTGCGCAGCAGGGTGCCGTTATCCCAGCGCCGCTGTAGCTCGAATTCCCCGCCGTAACCGATATCGCCGCCCAAGTTGACAGCATGCTGGAAACCGTCTATTTCCTCTACGCCAAGCCGTTTGTTCAGTTTCAGGTAATAGCCGGTGGCGGTGAAATGCCAGTCTCCGGCAAAAGCTTGCTCCCAAGCCAACGACACGGTATCGATTTGTTCCGACTGTAAGCCGTTATTGGCTATTTGGCTGGGGATGCCGTAAACGCTGTAGTATTGTTGAGCAATGGTAGGCGAGCGGAAAGCCTTGCCGTATTGCAGTTTGATCACGGTGTCGGCCAGCATCTGATAAACCAGGCCCACGCGCGGACTAAACATGCCTTGGCTGGACAGTGAGGTATCGTCGAAGCGCGCGCCCAGCGATAGTTTCAGGCGCTCGGTCAAGTCCATGTCGTCTTGCAGGAAAATACCGATACGGTGGGTGTCGCTCGCGTCGTCCTGAGAAACCGAGGTGGGGGGGGCTATGTCGGCATATTGCTGTAGCTGCCAGTTTTCCTGGACTTCCACGCCGGCCAAAAGTTTATGCCCGTCGAAGTGGCTGGACAGCAGCCGCATTTCCATGCCGCTCCACCAAGCGTGGGTGAAATTGCTGATCAGCAGGCCGCCGTAGCGGTACTGTCCTTTGAAATCAAAATCGCCGTAAAAGGCGCGCGCGGTAAAGTCCAGTTTCGGCGACAAGGCCTTTTGGTATTGCAGGTTGACGAACGCTTCGCTGTCCTGAAGGCTGCTGGCCGGGGCGCCGAAATCGACGCCGAAAATCCCGCCCGGTATCCCTTTGAATCGCCGCCCGTAACCGCCTTCGAAACTGAAATCGCCCCAGTTGGCCTTGGCGAAGAATTGTTTGTCGTGTTCGTTATTGGCGCCGGAGGACTCGCCGAAAGGATTGTCCTGTGTTGCGGCCTCGTGTACGCGTAGCGACGGGCCTTCGGAATTGAAACCGGTGGCGGAGGCCATAAAATCCAGGCCGTTATCCAATTTTCGCCCGTAGCTGGCGCGGCCTTTGTAGGTGTCGAAGCTGCCCCAGGCGCCGGCCAACTCGCCGCCGCGATAATCTTTGCCTTGCTTGGTGATGACGTTAATCACCGCAAAAAACGCATTGTTACCGTACAGGGACGATCCGGGTCCGCGCAGCACCTCGACACGCTCTATCAAGTCGATGTCGATAGGCAGGGCGTTATCGGTGAAGCCGGAATCGTAGATGGCCTCGTTCATGCGGATGCCGTCGATCATGACCAGCATTCGGCCGTTGTAAGCGGCGGACTGGTCGAAGCCGCGGACGCCGGCGTTGTCGTAGGCGCGGTTATTGGTGATGAAAAAACCGGGCACGGTACGCAACACATCGCTCAAGGTGCGATAGCCGAACTGCTGGATTTGGTCCTTGCCGATTACCGTAACCGAACTGGCCGTTTCCGACAGTTTTTGGCTGTATTTCGATGCGGTAACGGTTTCCAGTTCTACGCTCATCAGCTGTTCCAGGTCCATCCGGCCGATTTCATTTACTTCGGTGGCAAACACCTTGATGCTTGCGGCCAAGAGCAGTGCGGCCGACGCCAGTCTCAGGCGGGCTTTGGGACGATGAATGAATCCGGTCATGACGATGCGCTAGGGGCCGATAAGATTTTTAATGTGAGTCGGATTGTACTGCGGGGTTGAATTCGCCGATAAAAACGCCTTTTTGCAACAGCATTAGCAAATCGGCGGCGGGGGCGGGCGGACTGCACAAAAAACCTTGCCCTAAATCGCAACCCAGCTGTTTAAGGTATTCCAGCTGTTCTGTCGTTTCTATGCCTTCGGCGATAACCCGGCAATTCATGCCGTGGGCCATCGAAATAATGGCTTCAATGACATGACAGCGCCCGGCCTGGCCTATTTGGCCGATAAAACTCCGGTCTATTTTAATAAAATCAAGCGGCATGCCGCTTATTCTGGATAACGAAGAAAAGCCGGTGCCGAAATCGTCCAGGGAAATTTCGATGCCCGATGCCTGTACGCGCTTTAAGGTTTCCATTAGTTTAAGGTGATTGCCCAGCAGCGCGGTCTCGGTAATTTCAAGCTTGACTCGCTGCGGTGCAATTTTATGGACGGATAAAATCTCATACATCCGGGTCAGCCAGTCATCCAATCGGCGAAACTGTATCGGCGACAGGTTAATGGCGACTGAAACTTCATTACAACCCTGTTCAGACCAGGCTTTAATTTGTTCGGCGACCTCTTTGACGACAAACAGGCTCAGGGCGTGTATAAAGCCGCTTTCTTCGGCAATGGCAATAAACTGGTCCGGCATGACCATGCCCCATACCGGATGCTGCCAACGCAACAAAGCCTCTACTGTCGTGATGCGTCCGTCGCTCAAGCGCCAAATCGGTTGAAAGAACACTTTAAACTCGCCTTTTTCCAAACTGTCTTTAAAAGCGCTTTTAAATTGTTGGCAGGTATTCGCCTCGCGGGTCATTTCGGCGGTGAAAAATTCAAATCCGTTCCTGCCGGTTTCCTTAACCCGGTACATGGCCGCATCGGCATTCTGGATCAGCGAGCTGTCTTCCTCTCCGTCATCCGGGTACAACGATATGCCGATACTGGCGGAAATGGCGGCGGTAATACCGCCGCCCAAAGAAAACGGCTGTTCCAATACCCCCAGTATGGTCCTGGCCACATTCTCCGCGTCATGATTATTGCTTAAATTGTTAAGAATAACGACAAATTCATCGCCGCCCAAACGCGCCAGCGTATCGCTTTCGCGGATACATTCATTCAGCCTGCGGGCGACCTGGATAAGCAATTTATCGCCCGCGGTATGTCCGGCGCTGTCGTTAACTTCTTTAAAACGATCCAGGTCGATAAACAATAACGCCAGCTGTGTGCAGTTGCGCTTGGCCGAAGCTAGCGCCGAATACAATCGGTCTTGAAATAACTGCCGATTGGGCAGGTCCGTTAACGGGTCATAGTTGGCCTGATAATGAATTTTTGCTTCCGCTTGTTTTTTTTCGGTGACGTCGCCGAAAATGGCGATGTGTCGTTTAAGGTGGCCCGCCTGGTCGTAAACGTAGGAAATCGATGCCGATTCTGCGTACATTTTGTCGTTTTTATGCCGGTTCCAAATCTCGCCTTCCCAATGGCCGTGCTCATTTAAGGACTGCCATAAGGCGCTGTAAAAACCGGCGTCATGAAGTCCGGAACCGAGGATACGCGGATTTTTCCCTTTCACTTCATCGAAGCTATAGCCGGTAATTTCTGTAAAGGCCGGATTCACGGCTTCGATGCAATTGTTGGCATCGGTGATCATAATCCCTTCATGGATAGTATCGAATACCAGCTCGGCCAGACGTTGTTTTTCAATGGCTTGTTTGGATTCGGTGGTATCTATCAGGAATCCGCGCAGTATATAATCGTGCTCAGGATCCTTCTCCACCACGGAAATAAGCTGTCTAAGCCAAATCTCGCTGCCGTCTTTTTTTAATAGTTGGAATTCAAGCCCTTGTTCTTGGCGGTTATGGGGCAAAGAAGAGCAAAATGCGATGATCCGCGCATAATCTTCCTGATGCAGACGGGCTTCCCAAAAACCTTCTGAAGTCCATTCTTCCAGGCTGTGTCCGGTCAGTTTTTCCGCTTGCGCGGAAACATAGCTGAACCGCCTTAAACTCGGCAGATATTCCCAGGCCACAACATGAGTATGTTCGATTAAGGATCGATAAAACGCTTCGCTGTTATTTTTTTCCTGTTCAGCCGCTTCTTTTTCAGCAATTAAACGCTGTTTAAGTAGCGCCTTGTCCAACGTTCTCGGTAATAGCTCTAAATAAGCCCCTTCAAAATCCTTGAGTACAAAATCTTCTGCGCCTTGCTTAATGGCATTGACCATTAATTGCATGTCATTAATGCCGGAAATCATGATGCAGGTGGCCTTGGGCTTCATTGTCAGAATAGCTTTTAATACCTCCAGGCCATCCATGTCGGGCAGATAAAAATCGATCAGCACCACATCAAAATCCTGATCGCGCAGCAGTACCAAACCCTGACGGCCCATTTCCGCATGGGTCACATGATAGTTTTCGCGCTTGAGCTTTATGTTCACCAACTGGGCAAGACCTAGGTCGTCTTCTATATATAAAATGTTGGTTGGCATGTCGGACATATCAAGAAAATAAAGAAAGATCGGTCATTTAATGGCAGGCACGGCTACAAGTCCAAGCAGTAGTCCCAGCTCGCGCACGACTTCGGAAAACTGGTTGAATTCGACGGGCTTAGGGACATACAGATTGCAGCCAAGGCAGTAGCATTCGTCTATTTCACGTTGATCGTCGGTCGAGGTTAGCATGATGACGGGGATTTCACGCAGCTTAGCGTCCTGTTTGAGAATGCGCAATAATTCCACGCCGGTCATGACCGGCATGTTTATATCCAACAGCAGTAGCGTGCGCTGACTAATGGGATGACCGGCAAAATCGCCCTGACCCTTAAGGTAGTCCAAGGCTTGCCGGCCATTTTCAAAGGCTTTGAGCGGGTGTTCAAGGCCGCCGCGGCGCAAGTTTTTCTCGATCAGTTTCGAGTGGCCGGGGTCGTCTTCTACAATGATGATGGTTACAAGCTGATTCTCAATCACTTAAATAGCCCCAGTAAAAGTGTCCATTATAGATGCAAGCGTTAATAAAGATACATTGCAAATTTGCCAATGGCCGATATGACTGAACAAGCGCGGGAGCGATGTATCCGGGCAAGCGCGGGCTGCGATATGGCGTTATTCGCGCTGCTATAGGCTAACGCTTGTCTTGGGCCGATTGATTAAGGCGGCGGCTATTGAAAAATAGCGGCATAACCAGCGTTGCTTAACGCCCAGGCTTGCTAAGCAGGTTATTTTTTGGACGGCAGTGCGTTGACCCAGCCGCCAATAAAGCTGTCCACCAGCAAGGCAATCGCATTCTCCACGTCGTTAATCGCTTCGGCCTCCGCTTTGCCGGTCAGGGACAGGCTGCAAATGCCATGAACGCCGCTCCACAGCGCCCGCGCCGCCTGTTTGCACTGTTGCGCCGAGCGCTCCGGCGCAAGTTGTGCAAACTGTGTTTCTACCAGATTTAAGATCCCGTCGATTTTCTGCCGATACCCGGCGGGCATTTCGGTGTCAGGCATATAAATCAAGGTCCAACGGTTAAAATTTTGGACGGCAAATTGTAAATACGCCTTGGCCAGTTCCGCAAGCTGTTGTTCGGCGGGGTAGCCCTGCACTTGCTGCAACCGCCCGCTCAGTTCATCTACGGTATTCGCTTTAATATGCATGAGCAGGTCGGCCATGTTGGCAAATACCATATAAACGCTGCCGACGGTATAACCGATGTTCAGCGCAATCTTGCGCACCGTTAATGCCGAATAGCCGTCATTGATGATGATGGATTCCGCCGCATCCAGCACCATTTCCCGGATTTCTTCCAGGCTGTGTTTGTTTCGTCTTGCCATCGGCCGTGCCTTTAGATGAATTTGGGGTTAGCTTGCGAGTCGGTTGTTTTCCGCAAAGTATTTGATTAAAAAATCGACAAAGGTTGACAATTTAGCGGGCAGAAAGCGCCGTTGCAAATAGGTGGCGTAAACTTCCAGCGACGGGATGCGAAAAGCCGGCAAAATCTCGATCAGCTTAGCCTGTTCCAGATAATTCATCACCGACAATTCAGGCGCCTGGGTGATGCCCATGCCCAACGCGGCGGCCTGGCACAGAGCCCGGCCATTGTTTGAGGCAAAGTGCCAGTTCGCCTTGATTTTAACTTCTTTGCCGCCGTCATTAAACACCCAATAATCTTTATGTGGCGTATCGATATAATGCAGACAGCGGTGCGAACTTAGCTCGGCAATGGTTTGCGGCTCGCCGTGTTCGGCGATATAGCCGGGCGCTGCATAAGTGCATAACCGGGTTTGGGCGATTTTCCGGGCAACCACGCCCAAATCGAGCGTATCCGTGACCAGGATAGACAAATCGAAACTGCCTTCGCTTAAATTAACCTGGCTGTTGTGCAAGGTCATCAAAATCTTAACATCGGGATATTCG
>DAINRH010000007.1:36109-48720 GCA_036741905.1 Methylobacter sp.
AGCCGGCACCATATAAAGTCCGCCAAAATCGATCGGCGCGCTGATTTTTAAAGTGCCTTTTACCTGTAAACCCAGCTGCGAGGTGTATTCCTCCAGTTCCGAGAAATCATCCAGCAACTGTTTGCTGCGGTAATAGTAGACTTTTCCCGCTTCGGTCATGCTGAGTTGCCGGGTCGTCCGGTTTAATAAGGCAACGCCTAAAGACGCTTCCAATTGAGCCATGTATTTGCTGATCATCATCGCGGAAAGATTCATTTCGCGGGCAACCGCCGCAAAAGTGCCCAGTTCGACAATCCGGCAAAATACCTGTGTATTATTTAATTTAGCCATATTCGATCTTTTATAAACTTTAAGTTTATATTGTATAACCTATATTGCTATTTGAAACCTTGTTTTATAGGAGTAGACTTCTCTGTGGAGATAGTAGTCTAACTGCCGCTTGGTTTTTTTCATTACCCCCTTAGTGATCAGGAGCAAGCGGTTTTTTTATGGTCCAATAATTATAATGAGAGGTGTTTATGAGCAAAATTCTTAATGAAGTGCTATCGGCAAACAGAGATTATGTGAATGATTTCGGTGACAAAGGCGCATTGCCTATGCCTCCCGGACGGCATTTTGCGATCCTGACCTGTATGGATGCCCGTCTGGACCCCGCCAAATATGCCGGTTTATCCGAAGGCGACGCCCATGTCATTCGTAACGCCGGCGGCCGTGCCAGCGATGATGCGATCCGTTCTCTGGTAATTTCTTATAAATTGTTGGGAACCCGCGAATGGTTTGTCGTTCACCATACCGATTGCGGCATGGAAACATTTACCGACGAGATCATGCGCGGTCTGTTGGGCAGCAGCTTAAAAACCGCTTCCGTCGATGCCGAGGGCTGGCATGATTGCTGCGAAGGTCCGGGATCGGCAGAAGGCAAATATATCGATTGGCTGACCATTAAAGATCAACAAGAAAGCGTCTTGGAAGATGTCACCCGCATTAAGGGGCATCCGCTGGTTCCTTCCGATATTCCTGTTTACGGTTATATCTACGATGTTAAATCAGGCCGGTTGATTGAAGTCCCGGCTGCAACGGAAGCAGGCAGGGTTAGCTAAAAACTGTTCAAACATGCTCGCGTCTTTGGATGTGAGCATGGCTTAATTCCCCGCAGTACCCGCAGTACCCGCAGTACCCGCAGTACCCGCAATGCTTGCGTAGTCTTTATAAAAGCCTAAAATTCAAATTTTAATATTCACCACCAAGACACGAAGAAACAAATCTTCGTGTCTCGGCAACTGCTCCTGCGTTGTTCTATACCCTCTGCGTCCATACAGTCGTTCGTGGTGAGCTTTTTGCTTTATGACTCAATCTAACTGATGAATACCGAACTACTCTCCGTCGTCGATGAAAACGACTGCATTATCGACAGCTGCGCACGCCATATCATTCATGCGACAGGCCTTAGGCACCGTGCCGTACATATCCTGGTTTTTAATGACTTGGGTCAGCTATTCCTGCAAAAACGCTCGATGAAAAAAGATCTCAATGGCGGGCTTTGGGACACTTCGGCGGCGGGCCATGTCGACGCTGGCGAGGATTACGACATCAGCGCGATCAGGGAGATTGAAGAGGAATTGGGCATCGGCGAAGCTGCGCTGGAACCGTTGTTCAAATTGCCGGCTACAGCCGCTATCGGCATGGAGTTTATTCAGGTCTACCGCTGCCGTCATAACGGTCCGTTTAATTTGGCAGTCGACGAAATTGACGAGGGCGACTGGTTTAGCGTCGAGGAAATAGCCGAGCGCATCGCGGCGGACGATCAGATGCTGACGGAAGCCTTTAAAACCATTTGGCGACAATTCGAGGCATTGGCAATATGATCGCCCGTCAACAACTGCACGACTATTACTACGCTTTGCTTAGCCCCGAAAGCTATGCCGACTATTGCCCTAACGGCCTGCAAGTAGAAGGAGCCGAACAGATCGAGCGTATCGCTTTTGCCGTTTCCGCAACCCGCGATTCGATTAATCAGGCGATCGACAACAAGGCCGAGGCCTTGGTCGTCCATCACGGCCTGTTGTGGACCTTTCACGGCGCCAAGCCGTTGACTGGCGCGTTCGCCAAGCGAATTTTTCCGCTGGTAAAAAACGACATCAACCTGTTCGCTTATCATCTGCCGCTGGATGGGCACCCGGACATAGGCAATGCCGCGACGTTGGGCCGACTGATCGATTGCAGTCAGAAACAGCCGTTCGGCAATTACAAAGGCTCGGCGACCGGCATTAAAGGCGTGCTTGAACAGCCGCTAAGCGCCGCCGCTTTGCAACAAAAACTGGAAACCGTGCTCAAACACAAGGTCATTCTGGCAACGCCGGACAGCAAGGCGCCGATCAGGTCGGTCGGCATCATTACCGGCGGCGCAAACAGCGAATGGCGCTTGGCCGAAAAAGAACGGCTGGATGCCTACATTACCGGCGAAATCAGCGAGCACGACTGGCATGAAAGTAGGGAAGCAGGCATACATATGTTTGCGGGCGGCCATAACGCGACAGAGCAATTCGGCATTCAGGCGCTAATGGAAAGAACCCGGCAGCAATTTGCGGCGGAGTGCTTTTTTATCGATAGCGAAAATCCTGCGTAGCGAACGGGTTTGGTCCTGTCGGCGATTAATTCGCCATGAAGACACGAAGTTTTTTCTTCATGCCCTTCGAGTCTTCGTGGTTTTTTAGATTAAACTAAGCGCTGTCCACCTTGCGAGACTGAAACGATGACCGACAAGCAGGCGATTCCCCGCGCCACATCCGAAAACATCATTGCCGTTTTGAGCTTGCTCGGCATCGGCGGTTATCTGGTGTTGCGCTATGCGCTTGATATAGGCCATCAGGTCTATACGCTATCGTTGAATACCGCTTTAAGCTCGGCGGCTGCCGAAATCTATCAGGGGCAATTCTCTTGTTCGATTGAACTGGTGTCGGTGCCTTTGCTTGCCGTACTGGCGCTGGGCGGCATTCCGCTGGTTTACCAATTGATCGTGAAATTGGGGCGGGGCGATTGGGGCGCCGATTTGTTGGCAGGCCTATCCATCGTGACGGCGGTGTTGCTGGATGAATACTTGGCCGGTAGCTTGGTGGTGCTGATGCTGTCCGGCGGCGTGGTGCTGGAAACTTACGCGGTGCGCAAAGCCTCTTCGGTGCTTGAGGCCTTGGCCAAGCGGATGCCGTCGGTCGCGCATCGAAAATCGGGCGAGCAACTGGCCGACATTAGCACCGGGGAGGTTCATATCGGCGATACCCTGTTGATATTGCCGCATGAAATTTGCCCCGTTGACGGCACGGTATTGGAAGGCTCCGGCACTATGGACGAGTCTTATCTGACCGGCGAGCCTTATATGATGTCGAAAGTCAGCGGTTCGCAAGTGCTGTCCGGCGCGATTAACGGCGACTCGGCGCTGACCATACGCGCGGACAAACTGGCGGTCGATTCGCGCTATGCCAAGATCATGGAGGTGATGCAGTCGTCGGAGCAGTATCGGCCCAATATCAGGCGGCTGGGCGACCAATTGGGCGCGCTGTACACGCCGCTGGCCGTCGTCATTGCGTTGACTGCCTGGGCGGTCAGCGGCGATGTGGTCCGTTTTCTGGCGGTGCTGGTCATCGCCACGCCGTGCCCGTTGCTGATCGGCATCCCGGTGACCGTGATCAGCTCGATTTCGCTGGCCGCGCGGCGGGAGATCATCATCAAGAATCCGGCCATATTGGAAACCATCGGCACTTGCCGCACGGCGATTTTCGATAAAACCGGCACCCTGACCTATGGCCGTCCCATGCTGACGGCGTTGATTCCCGGCCAAGGCTATGACGAGCAGGACGTGCTAATCCTAATCGCCAGTCTGGAACGTTATTCCAAACACCCGCTGTCTCGGGCCATCATGGCGGCGGTGGAAAAGTCGGGATTATCGTTATTAAGCGTGACCAATATCACCGAGTTGCCGGGGGAAGGGCTTCAAGGCAAGGTGGCCGGAAAGCGGATTCAGATCACCAGTCGCAAAAAATTTGCCGAACAACATCCGGATGTTGCCAAAGACTTGCCGCCCATTACCGGCGGTCTGGAATGCGTGGCGCTGGTTGACGATGTTTACGCGGCGACCCTGCAATTTCGGGACGAAGTGCGTACCGACAGTTCGTCATTTATCAATCACCTGCGGCCCAGTCATTTGTTCGACAAGGTGATGCTGGTGTCCGGCGACAGGGAGTCGGAAGTGCGTTTTTTGGCTGAGCAAGTCGGCATCGAACATGTTTATTTCAGCCAAAGCCCCGAACAGAAACTGGAACTGGTGCGCAATGAAACTATTGCCGCAAAAACCGTGTTTCTGGGCGACGGCATCAATGACGCCCCGGCGCTGACGGCCGCGACTATCGGCATCGCCTTCGGACAGAATAGCGACATCACCGGCGAATCGGCCGATGCGGTGATCATGGACAGTTCGTTGTTAAAAGTCGACGAACTGTTTCATATCGGCGAACGGATGCGTAAAATTGCGCTGCAAAGCGCGGTGGGCGGCATGGCGCTGAGTTTGATCGGCATGGTGTTTGCCGGACTGGGTTATTTGACGCCGGTAGCCGGAGCCATCATCCAGGAAGTCATCGATGTGCTGGCGGTATTGAATGCGTTGCGGGCGGCTATTCCGCCGAAAACGCTCTCGGATTTTTAGCCATTCAGCGGTTAGAAAAATATCACCACGAAGACACGAAGAGCACGAAGTTTTATTTCTTCGTGTCTCGGCAACTGCTCCTGCGTTGCTCTACCTCCAGCGTTCATGCAGACGTTCGTGGTGAATAACAGGCTTTTAATTTCGGCTCCGGCTTAGGATTATCCGCGCTGATGGCTAAATAGTTACAAAAAGGAAACCCAATGTCTCATCACGAAATACACAGGAGTCATCGCATCGGCTGGCTGCGCGCGGCGGTGCTCGGCGCAAACGACGGCATCGTATCCACGGCCAGTTTAATCGTCGGAATTGCCGCCTCCCATGCCGCGCATAACGAGATAGTTTTGGCCGGTGTTGCAGGCTTGGTTGCCGGGGCGATGTCGATGGCGGCCGGCGAATTTGTCTCGGTCAGTTCGCAAGCCGATACCGAACAGGCCGATTTAAAGCGTGAGCGCAAAGAGCTGGAGGAAGACGGGCATCATGAGCAAAAAGAGCTGGCCGCCATCTATGTCTCGCGCGGACTCGATCCGTTACTGGCGGAGCAGGTTGCCGTGCAGTTAATGGAGCATGATGCATTGGGCGCACACGCCCGCGACGAACTGGGCATCTCTGAAGCAGGCAGAGCAAGACCCATTCAGGCGGCGCTGACGTCGGCAGCCACGTTTGCTGTCGGCGCGGCGTTGCCTTTATTGATAGTCCTGGTTGCCCCGGATGCCGATTTAATCGCGCTGGTGTCGGCGGCGTCGTTGTTATTTCTAACTTTGTTGGGTATGTTGGCGGCCTATAGCGGTGGAGCAGGCGTTATCAAGGGCGCTTTTCGTGTCGCCTTTTGGGGCGCGTTGGCTATGGGGCTGACCGCAGGCGTCGGTTCGGTTTTTGGGGCGGTCGTGTGACGCAGTGAACTGGCAGGTTTATATTATCCTTTGCAGTGACGACTCGCTTTATACCGGCATCACTATCGATGTCGCCCGGCGCTTTAATCAACATAACGATAAACAAGGCGCTAAATATTTCCGTGGCAGACAACCCAAGCAGCTGGTTTATGTCGAGATCGGGCATGATCGCAGTTCCGCCAGTAAGCGGGAAAGCGTCATTAAAAAATTGCCCAGGCTTGAGAAGTTACAGTTGCTGGTTTCGGATAGTAACAAGGTGGGTTCAATCCGTTATGAACTTAATGAAGGCCACTCACCACGAAGACACGAAGTTCACGAAGAAAAGACCGACTAAAAACTTCGTGCTCTTCGTGTCTTCGTGGTGAATTAATCAAAAACAAAACATGTATTCCAAACAAATATTCGATCAAGATTGCAAGCAGTGTAAACGCCTAGATGACTTTTTGTGTGACGTTAAACAAAAGCATCCCGACTACCATGCGCGCCCGGTTGCACCGTTTGGCGACAGCGCCGCCCAATTGCTGATAGTCGGATTGGCTCCCGGCATGCATGGAGCCAATGCCACAGGCAGGCCGTTTACCGGCGATTATGCGGGGTTGTTGCTGTATGAGGCGCTTTACGAGTTCGGCTACAGTAATCAAATAACATCCGAGTCATTGACCGATGGCTTGGCGCTTAACAACTGCCGTATCACCAATGCCGTTAAATGTTTGCCGCCGCAAAACAAACCGACCCATGCCGAAATCAATCAGTGCAATGCTTATCTGGCCGCCGAGCTAAAAACCTTGCCGGAGCAGTCGGTCATACTGGCTTTAGGTTTGGTCGCCCATCAGGCGGTATTAAAAGCCTACGGGCTGAAGCAGAGTAGCGCAAAATTTGCCCATAATGCACAACATAGCTTGCCGGATGGTCGCACGCTGGTCGATTCGTATCATACCAGTCGATACAATGTGCAGACCAAGCGGCTGACTAAGGAAATGTTTGGGGATGTTTTTCGTGCAATTGGGATGCAACGTTCGAAAATCGCGTAGCTCGTATGCAGGGAAGCGGAATCAGGGATAATCTTAAACGGCAGTTAGTCCACGAACAGGACGAGAGTCGCTGATAACAATGAGTAGGGGCGTCGGTTGGGCGGAGCGCCGCGAAGCCCAGCCGACGTCAGCTATTGAAATGGAGAGGGTCGGGCAATATCTTTTGTTGCTCGACTTTCAAACGTAATCAACGCAGTAAAGCCGCAATAAGGTAACGTGTTTGCCTTGCACGGCGAGAATATCATAAGTAGGTGTTTATAAGTTTCTAACATGTGTGGGAGCGGCTTTAGCCGCGACAATCGCGGCTAAAGCCGCTCCCACACATGCCGGAAAACTCTTGCCCAACTACTTACGGCGCAATACGCAATAAAGCAGCTATTGCGTCCTACAGGTTGATGTTCAAGTAAGTAAGGAGACTGTTGTTAGCATTTAACCGCAGCAAAAGCACGCGACAATACAACTCTGGCATCGAGCATTGATTTTTTCGCATCTTCGGCGTCGTTGCCAGCCTCGATTTTTGCTTGTTCGACACTGCGGGAAAGATCCTGAATGCGAGCTGAGGCCTCTTGGGCTTGCTCGTGTAATTTCTGCGCATCATCACGCAGTCTCTGCGCATCATCGCGAGCCTGTTCAGCCAAGCGCTGGGCATTTTGGGTTTCCGAAAGCGCTTGTTGCAGTTGAGATAATACAAACTCGGCCTGACTACGAAGACCCCGTATCCTATCTATTTCGGTTTGCGCTTCACTGCGCTGTTGTTCAATTTCTTGAGTGCGACTGGCCGATTGCTCACAAAATTGGGCTGCTTGGGCGGCGTGTTCTTGAGATTGACTTACTGCTTGGCCGGTCGTGTAAGCGGATGTTTGGGCCTCGCTGGCAAAGCGAGCGGCTTGTTGCGCTTCATCTTCTGCCTTAATGGCTGCCTGAGCTGCCGTTTGGGCGCTGCCGTTTGCATCCTGGGCTGAGTTGCCGGTAATTTCAGCCTGTTGTTGGGCTTGCTCGGCACAATCTTGCGCCGTCCGCGCAGAAGCCTGGCTTTCAGTCGCCGCATGAGCGGCAGTTTCGGCGTGGGTGCGTGCTTGTTGCGCTTCATCCTCTGCCTTGTTAACTGCCTGGGCCGCTATTTGGGCGTTGTCATTAGCACTCTGAGCCGAGTTACCGGTATTTTCAGCTTGTTGTTGGGCTTGCTCGGCATAATCTTGCGCCGTCCGTGCAGAAGTCTGGCTTTCAGTTGCCGCATGCGCGGCAGTTTCGGCGTGCGCGCGCGCGTGTTGCGCTTCATCCTCTGCCTTGCTAGCTGCCTGGGCCGCTATTTGGGCGCTGTCATTAGCGCTCTGAGCTGAGTTACTCGCATTTTCAGCATGTATTTCAGTATGGTGGAGAACTAATGCGGCTTGATGAGCGTGCTGATCGGCTTGAACTGCACGTTCGGATGCGGCTTGCGCTTGTTGTTCGGCAGCTCGCTGAGATTGTTCGGCAGATTGATAGAAATCTTCACAACGGTTTGCAGCCTGTCTGGCGCGTTCAGCTTCTTGATTGGCAATATCGAGTGCTTCGGAAATATATTCTGACATGAGCGTTACCTTCTTATTTGGGTAATTTATTATGGTTTAAGGCTGGCTGGATTCTATCAGCAAAAGCATTGCTTGAACAGCATCCTTGGCCTCGGCTCAGGCTATTGTGCGGTTTTATAATAAACAGTTTGGTTGGGCGGCAAAAATGCAGTTTTCGGTCCTAATTGAGAATTCATCTCAGGGAAGGGACAAATCGACTGCATAGCTTTCAAGAGTTGTGATAGATGATTATCTAAGTTATTGATTCAATTGGTCGGGACGACAGGATTTGAACCTGCGACCCCTTGTCCCCCAGACAAGTGCGCTACCAAGCTGCGCTACGCCCCGACAGTTTGAAATAAAGAACTTAAAGTTGAAAGGATTGCGAACACAATACCCAATAATTCAATGCCGCAGATTGTACTATATTTACGGCATTGAATGGGAAAAATCTACTTTAGCAATTCAAGAATTTCTTCCAGTTCGCTAACCATTTGATGAATCAACTGTTTGGTGCGGGTTGTGTCTTCTTTGGCGTCATCGCTGCTCAAATGAGCTCTGGCTCCGCCAATGGTGTAGCCTTGTTCATACAGTAAGGATCTTATCTGCCGGATCATCAACACATCATGACGCTGATAATAACGACGATTGCCGCGTCTTTTTACCGGGCTAAGCTCGGTGAACTCTTGTTCCCAGTAGCGCAGTACATGAGGCTTTACGCCGCATAATTCACTGACTTCACCTATGGTGAAATAGCGTTTTGCCGGGATGACCGGCAGTTCATTATTATTACTCGGCTCCAGCATATGCTTCCACTCTGGCTTTTAGTTTTTGACCCGATCTGAATGTGACCACGCGACGGGCCGTTATGGGAATTTCTTCGCCTGTTTTTGGGTTTCTACCGGGGCGGCTGCTTTTGTCGCGCAGTTCGAATTTTCCAAAACCGGAAATTTTTACTTGCTCGCCATGTTCGAGCGAGCCTTTGATTTCCTCAAAAAACATTTCGACCATATCTTTAGCTTCGCGCTTGTTCAAGCCAAGCTCGTCAAACAGCCTTTCGGCAAAATCGGCTTTAGTTAATGCCATTGTTAATCCCTCAGCTTTGCACTTATTTTTGTGGTCAATGTTTCTAACAGTCGGCTAAATATAGCATCTATTTCGGAATCTGTTAGTGTTTGTGAAAAATCTTGCATGATTAAGCTTAAAGCGACGCTCTTGCTGCCTTCTTCGACGCCTTTTCCTCGATATACGTCAAAGACTGTTATGTCTTGTAAGGTCTGTTCGGCGCAGCCTTTAATGCAGTTTATTATCTCGCTGACGGCGGTTTCTTCCTTAACAATTAAGGCGATGTCTCGGCGTACCGAAGGATATTTGGATAGCGGCCTGAATACAGGGGCTTGTTTGTTCAGTAATAAGTCCTGATCCAATTCAAACAGGAAAACCTGGGTATCAAAGCCTAACTGTTTTTCCAGCGTCGGATGCAGCATGCCCAGCCAGCCTATTTTTTCGCCTTGCTGCGATAAGATTTCAGCCGTTTGTCCGGGATGCAATGCCGGATGCTTGGCCGGGATAAATTGCACCTCACAAGCAGTCAATGAAAATAGGGCTTGCACATCGGCTTTAACGTCGAAAAAATCAACTTTGCGGGTTGCGACGCCCCATTGTTCGGAGTAGGCGCTACCCAAGGCCAGGCCGGAGAGCATTTTTTGTTGTTGCGTGTTGCCGTCTTGATTAACAAAGCGCAGGCCGGTTTCAAAAAAACGGACTCTGTTTTGTTGGCGATTGGTATTGTGCAGGGCGGCTTTCAATAATCCGCACCAAAGGGTAGTGCGCATCACCGACAAATCGGCAGAAATCGGATTTTTTAACCGGACAATCTCATCGTCAGGTGCGATGGTTTGTTGTATCTCTTCATCGACAAAGCTATAGGTAATCGCTTCCTGATAGCCGCGGTCAACCAGTAAGTCTTTAGCGCGATCCAGGTCCAGTACGGCTTCGGTGGCTTTGCCGAGTTCCGAGCGCATCAGCAAACTGCTGCTCGGCAGGTTGTTGTAGCCGACAATGCGAGCTATTTCCTCGATCAAATCGGCTTCGATAGCGATGTCGAACCGGCATCCGGGCGGCGTCACCGACCAGCTATCCGGCTGTATCTGTACGGACATGCCCAGTCGTTGAAAAATGTCGGCGACTTGCTCGTCTGCCAAGGCAATGCCCAAGGTTTTTTCCAAGCGCAGCTTTCTGAGTAACACAGCCGAGCGTTGCGGCAAGGTTGATGCGGTTGTCACTTCGGTAATTGCGCCGACGCTGCCGCCTGCAATGTCGATAATCAGTTGAGTCGCGCGCTCTATGGCGCGTTCCTGCAAGGTCGGATCGACGCCGCGTTCGAAGCGGTGCGATGAATCGGTGTGCAGGCCGTAGTTGCGCGCTTTACCGGCAATGCTTCGCGGATTGAAAAAGGCGCATTCCAGAAATACATTTTGAGTATCGTCGCTAACTGCGGATTCGCTGCCGCCCATTACCCCGGCCAAGGCCAAGGCTTGTTTATCGTCGGCGATAATTAGCGTTTCGTTATCCAGTTTAATGGTCTGGCCGTTTAACAGGGCGACGCTTTCGTCGGTTTGGGCATAGCGTACATGAATGTTGCCGGTTAATTTGGCGGCATCGAAGGCGTGTAGCGGTTGCCCTAATTCGATCAGCACGTAATTGGTGACATCGACCACTGCGCTCAAGCTTCTGACGCCAGAGCGGCGCAGACGTTCCTGCATCCATAATGGGGTTTCGGCTTTAGGATTTATGCCTTTGATTAATCGGCCCAAATAGCGTGGGCAAGCGTCTGTCGCTGCTACGGACACAGTCAAGGTGTCGGCGTGACTGACAGCGGCTGTTTCAACCTGAGTGGCCGACCAGTCCATTTTATTGAGCACAGCCACTTCGCGCGCTATGCCTTCAACGCTCAGGCAATCGGCTCTGTTGGGGGTCAAGTCGACTTCGATGATGTTGTCGTTGAGCGACAGGTAGTCGCGTATATCAACGCCTACCGGGGCATCGGCAGCCAGTTCCATTAAACCGTTGGCATCGGCGGCTAAGCCCAGTTCTTTTTCAGAACACAACATGCCGTAAGATTCTACGCCGCGGAGTTTGGATTTTTTGATTTTAAAATCGCCCGGCAATGCTGCGCCGATCAATGCCGCAGGGATTCTCAGGCCGACGCGAACGTTACTGGCGCCGCAGACGATTTGCAGCGGTTCCGCTTCGCCTACTGCGACCTGGCAAACTCTCAGGCGGTCGGCATCGGGATGTTGCTCCATTGCGAGAACTTCGCCGACCACCACGCCGCTGAATACTGCCGCGGCAGGCGTGACAGAATCGACTTCCAGGCCGGCCATGGTCAATTGCTCGACCAGTTGTTCCGTGCTTATTGCTGGATTGACATATTCTCTTAACCAGGCTTCACTAATTTGCATGACTCAAGTTTTCCCGTGTAACGACGACTTATTTAAATTGTTCCAAAAATTTAAGATCATTTTCAAAAAACAATCTCAAGTCATTAATGCCATAGCGCATCATCGCCAAGCGCTCTACGCCCATGCCGAATGCGAATCCTGAAAACTGTTCGTGATCGATATTTACCGATTTGAAGACTTCGGGATGGATCATGCCGCAGCCTCCCACTTCCAGCCAGCCGGTTTGCTTGCATACGCGGCAACCTTGACCGTCGCACATTACGCATGAGACGTCGAATTCTGCCGAAGGTTCGGTGAATGGAAAATACGATGGCCGAAAACGGGCTTGAACGTCTTTTTCGAAAAACGCCCGTAAGAACTCAAAAATCACGCCCTTCAAATCGCCAAAACTGACATCGGTATCGACCAGAAAGCCTTCGACCTGATGAAACATCGGCGTGTGGGTAATGTCTGAATCGCAACGGTACACGCGGCCCGGCGCAATCACTTTCAGCGGCGGCTTTTCCGATTCCATGACCCGGATTTGTACCGGCGAGGTATGGGTTCTCAATACGGTGTGGGCATCGAAATAAAATGTATCGTGCATCGCCCTGGCCGGGTGATGGGCAGGAATATTCAGTGCTTCGAAATTATGGTAATCGTCTTCGATTTCAGGTCCTTCAACGACTTGAAAGCCGACGCCGGCGAATATTTTAGAGATGCGGCGCAAGGTAGTCGTAATCGGATGCAAGCCTGCAACAGCCTGGCCTCTGCCTGGAAGAGTAACGTCGATGCCTTCGCCGGCCAATCGTGCTGCTAATGCGGCATCTTGCAGCTGGTCTTTTTTGGCTTCCAGGTGTTCTTGAAATTGATCTTTGGCTTGGTTGATGACTTGCCCGGCAGCGCGTCGTTGCTCGGGATCGAGTGCGCCGAGTTCTTTCATCTGGAGGGTAAATAAACCCTTTTTGCCGAGATAATGAACACGAACCAGATCGAGTTGG
>DAINRH010000007.1:48731-49240 GCA_036741905.1 Methylobacter sp.
ATGCCTGCGCGAGAATTTCTTCTAGGGTAGCGGACACGGTTTAGCTCGCTGTGTTTGGGTGGTGGGGATGTTTCAAGGAGAAAAGGCTTTAAACCATAATACCCCTCCCAAAGAAAGGGGAGGGGTATGGTCGGATTTTAGTTAACTAAAATCCAGGTCTTCCTTAAGGCTTGCTTTGATGTTCTTTCGCAATTTTCGCAATTTCCGCAAATGCGTTTATGTCGCGAACTGCGATATCAGCCAGGACCTTACGGTCGATCTTTACATTGGCTTTAGTCAAGCCATTGATGAAGCGGCTGTAGGACATTCCGCTTAAACGGGCCGCCGCGTTGATACGGACGATCCATAAAGCGCGGAATTGGCGTTTTTTCTGTTTGCGGTCGCGGTATGCATACTGACCGGCTTTGATTACCGCTTGTTTGGCAACGCGATAAACCCGGCTTCGGGCGCCGTAGTAACCTTTCGCTTGCTTTAATACTTTTTTATGTCTTGCTCTGGCTGTTACGCCG
>DAINRH010000008.1:0-1847 GCA_036741905.1 Methylobacter sp.
TCTGTTCGGCAAACAAAATGTCGGGGTCGTATTCGGATGGATTTGTTTTGCCCATCAGGTCGGCGCAGCGTTAGCCAGTTACGGGGCTGGCTATTTACATGGCTTGTTCGGGAATTACACCTTGGCCTTTATGACCTCCGGTCTTTTTGCCTTAGCGGCTACCGGGCTGGTCATGAATATACGAGAATGAATATAAATTTAAAGGGACCGCTATTTTGTCGTGCCCCAGACAGTAATGCATTAGAGATTTTTCAGCTTATAAAATAATATGTACTGGCTATTCGTATAGAATTTACAACACCCCCATCATTCATTGGAGAAACCTTTATGTCATTGACTATGTACCAAGCATCCATCCCCGTTTTTGTGCGTATGTTGGATAATTTATCCGGGATACTCGACAAAGCTGCCGCCCATGCCGAAGCAAAGAAAATCGATCCAGCCATTTTTGTAAACGCGCGTCTGGCACCGGATATGTTTCCGCTGAGCCGCCAAGTACAAATTGCGACTGATATGGTCAAAGGTTGCGCCGCTCGACTGGCAGGCATTGAAGTGCCCAGTTATGAAGATAATGAAAGCACTTTTTCCGAGTTGCAAGCGCGTATCGCCAAGACCAAAGCGTTTATAGAAAGCGTCAGCGCATCGCAAGTTGACGGCAGTGAAGAGCGCAAAATCACGCTGAAATTCGGCAGCAAAGAGCTCAGTTTTTTGGGACAAGCTTACTTGCTTGATTTTGTGTTGCCCAACTTCCATTTTCACCTCACCACCACTTACGCCATACTGCGGCATAATGGCGTGGAAATTGGAAAAAAGGATTACACCGGCGATTATTAATCTGAGCAGAAATAAGCGCCGGAATATCCTGCGCTCAAAACATGACCTGATGTCCCGCCAGAACTAGAGTCACTTAAGAGTGATGGATTGACAGAGAGTGCGTGGCACGCCCTACGCTAAATAATGTGTAGGGCCAACTTTGCTTTATGTCAAAGCAAAATCAATACATTAGCCCCGCGCTTTTAATCACGCTCGACTCATTATAAGCAGACTAAGCTACCGCCTCTTCGGCGCTAGAGCTGAATAGATAGTCTTTCTTTAAGCAGTGATCCAGCCATTTTTGCAGAAAATAATTTAACCGCCATTTGTAGTTCATGATTTCCCGGCTTAATCCGGGATCTTTAAAAACCTGACTCACGCCGGCACGGGCATGATCGCTTAATACCTCGGCAAGCTGGGCATCCAGATAAACTCTTATCTTGACCGCGGGCGCCATAAACTCTTGCTGATGTCTATCGAAGCAATGGCTAAGTTCTACGGTCATGGTATACGGCGTACGTTCAATAATTTCAAGATGCAACGTAGTGTGATGCGGGGCAAGGCCAATAGCCGTTTCTTCAAATGCCATTAAGTCCGGAATTAATTTCAGCAACTTTTGATAGTTGGACTCGCAAACTTGTTCGAGACAGATAGACTTATTGACCGGATTTACAAAACTCATGGCCGCGGTTAGTTTTCCCGGTAACAGGCATGGGCGCTGGCGGTTTCCCATAACACCACTTGGGAGACGTTAAAGCCGGATTGTTTAAGATGCCGATAAATCATCTTGCTCAGCACTTCCGCGGTGGGATGTTCGTCAAGGGCCAGGAAACGCTCTTTGTTTGCAGTGAGCAGGGGTATGATCGGGTCATCCTTATGCAAAAGAAAATTGTGATCGAGCTGCTGATCTATGAATGCTTCAACGCTGTCTTTAATATCGGAAAAGTCGCAGACCATGCCTTGGTCATTGAGTTGTTCCCGCTCTATAGAAATCGAGGCCTTAACGCTATGTCCGTGTAAATTGCGGCATTTGC
>DAINRH010000008.1:1857-45115 GCA_036741905.1 Methylobacter sp.
AACCGGTGTCCGTAACAAAAATACACCTCTTTGGTAATCGTATACATAATAAAAATATAAGCAGTGCCGTAATTTAAATAAGGGATGTTACCTGCATTGAGGTAGACAGAGGGGCGTACAGGGGCGGAAGCATTGCCTACAGGGACATAAGCGCGGAGCGAAAACCTCAGTCCCCTTTTATGCTTTTTATGGTGGCGGCCACTTCGTAGCGACCATCGTCTTGCCGGGTACTTCTGATAACTTCAATGAAAGCGGTCATTGAAGGCGTAACTGTATTTTTGGGAACGACATTTATTTCCATCGCCTTGCCGGGATCGAAAGATTGGTCGGCAATAAATGAAACGCCGGCGCCGCTAATCGATGAACAGCGGCCATGATGCAATTCATCCGAACCCGCAAGTCTGTAGGTTATGTCACAGTCTATTTCCATTCGAATATAATTGCGTTTTTCATCATATTCCAACATCTTATTTCTCCGGTCAAATTTAGTCTGCTATTGAGCTGTGTAGCCTTATGCTACGAAGTTTACTATAAAAAGCGCGATAATGGGGCATGATTTGCAACAACACCGCCAATTGAGCTATTCCGCTGGATATTAAGCTGAATTTATGTAATATGACGCCAATTTCCACATTTTAATAAACAGACTTCTGAGTATCATCTAATGAATAAAGCGATCGTTTTAACCGGAATCACAACTACCGGCACTCCGCATTTGGGTAATTATGTCGGCGCCATCAGACCGGCCATTGCGGCGAGCAAGGACGCGAATGTTACGCCCTTTTATTTTCTGGCCGATTATCATGCGCTGATAAAATGCCAGGAGCCGGAAAGAGTCAGGCAGTCCAGCCTTGAAATTGCCGCAACCTGGCTGGCTTTAGGGCTGGATACCTCGAATGCGGTTTTCTATCGGCAATCGGATGTGCCGGAAATTATGGAACTGTCCTGGATGTTGACTTGTGTCGCGGCAAAAGGTTTGATGAACAGAGCGCATGCCTATAAAGCAGCGGTTGCCGAAAATGAGCAAGGCGGCGAAAACGATGCCGACAAGGGCATCACCATGGGCTTGTTCAGCTACCCGATCTTAATGGCGGCCGATATGCTGATGTTTAACGCCAATAAAGTTCCGGTCGGCAAGGACCAGATTCAACATATCGAAATGGCCAGGGATCTTGCCGGGCGTTTTAATCACATTTACGGCGAACATTTTGTACTGCCTGAGGCGGTCATCGAAGAACATGCGTCAACCTTGTCGGGCTTGGACGGACGCAAGATGAGCAAGAGTTACAACAACACCATCCCGTTATTCGAGCCTGAAAAAAAACTAAGAAAGCTCATTAACAAGATTAAAACCAATTCGTTGGAACCGGGCGAACCTAAAGACCCCGAGGGCTGCACTTTGTTCAGCATGTACCAGGCCTTCGCTAGCCAGGCGGAAGTGGCTGAAATACGGCAACGCTACGCGGGCGGCATCGCCTGGGGCGAAATGAAACAGGTGCTGTTTGAGCATATTAATGAACACATTATTCCGGCAAGAGAACGTTATGAGGCACTGATGCAGGCGCCGAAACATATCGAAGAGCAATTGCAGGAAGGCGCTCAAAAAGCGCGCGCGGTCAGTGTGCCGTTTATGAAGGAGTTGCGCAAAGCGGTCGGGATTTCTCGAATTTCCCTGTGACAGCCGTGCCGCCCGTGACCTTCGGTAACTGGCTCAAACAGGCATTAGTGCTGATCAGCCGTGCGCCGCTGCTTTGGACAGGATGCACGTTGTTCATCGGCCTGCTTTTGGGCATCGAACGGGTTTCCCTGGCACTGGGTATTTTTCTCGCGGTAACGGGGTTGTTTGTCGGCGTAGGGCTTGCAAAATATATCGACATGAAAGCATCGACAAACACCTCATTGAGCTTTTACCGGGCAATCGTTAAAAGCCTGCCGTTAGCCATATTAGCGGCGGGCAGTCTGGTAATTTGCTGGTTTGCGTTCAGGATGACCGCCAATATTTATTCCGGCGAACTCTATAAAATAGGCCGCTTCTTCTTTTACTGGGAATTGACGGCAGAGCATCTGAACAACAAGTCCACCCGCCAAATAGCCGCTTGGCTCTATTTACCGGCCATAATCACGCTGCTTTTTATCTTGCTGATGCTGACTACCTTTGCAAGCTGGTTCAGCTATCCGCTAATGCTGTTTAAAAACTATGCCTGGAGTCAGGCAAGACAGCAAGGCCATGAAGCATCGGTCAAACACCAGGCGGCGATGTATAAGCTGCTGGCTTTTATATTTGCTGCCGCCTTTATTAGTGCAGGAGCAATACCTTTGTTGACGCCTGTTTTATATATGCTGGTTTCGACATTGATGTATGTATCTTACAAAACCGTGTTTGAATCGGCATGACAAGCCCGGTTACAGCAGTTGTCCCAGCGCGAAAGCGCCAAAATAAGTAGCTATAAAATAGAACAAGGCCAGGACCAGACCGGCGAAAAGATTGACGGTCAGCACTTGCTTGATAATGTGAGTTACCACCGCATAATCCCACAATAAAAGCAGAGCCAAAAAATAATAACTTAAAGGATCTTCGCTGACGGTGAGCCAAATCAACACCGGTACGATAAACAGCGCGATTATATTGGCACAAAATATAATCGCTGTTGTCACTTGTACATAGGCGTATAAGGTCCTGTTAAGGAACAGCATGGCGCCTATAAATATCAGCGTTAATAAGGTCGCTATGCTGACTTCGGTAAATGCCTCTATCGGGTCGTCGGTCATGTTGGCTTGCATGAAATACTCTACAACAAAATAGAACAGCAGATTTTGTTTAAAAAAATCGACTGATCTCGGTAGCTCGAGCGGGTTATTTTGTAACCAGCATAGAGGCAAGTATTGTTTTAAAACATCCATAGTGACCCAGAGTTTTATTTTACAAACTATTTATAGCATAGCGGCCAAGCACCCCGAAGGCATGTGAAATACTATTTAAAATCCGCCGAACCCGAACCGGTTAAGGATTGCCCGTCATACGTGCTGAAATTATCATTCAATAACTGAACCAGTTCTTTGGTTTTATTGGATATCTGAGCCAAGCGGAGTTTGGTTTTTTTATTCCAGCCGACCGGCTCTGAAATCGGCAGCATCATGCGGCTGAAGGTCAGGTTTTTTTCGAAAATACCGGCTAAGTTCTCCATTAAATGAAGTTCTTTTTGGCGGGCGTTAAGTTGGCTTATGATTAATTTCGCTTGGAGTTTGCTGAAAATAATATGCAGCGGCGTCATGGTGACCAACAGCGTAATAATGACTGCCGGCCCGATAATCGGGTCTAGCAACAGCTCCAGAATGCCGGTTTGTATTTCAGCAAAAATAGCAAGGGTAGCAATAAACCCAAGCACAATCAGGCTGGAAAAGGCTGATCGATCTTTCCAGAGTCCGATGGCTTTTTTTACTTCAGGCATCACCACGTTATTAATTTCGCGAACGTTTTTTTCCAGTGAATTCAACACGCGATAAGTACGATCATAGCCGACATTGGCTATGCGCTGGTCTATCAAGGCCAAGTCAACCGAAGACTGAGAGCTAACGCTGCCTTCCTGGCTGGACAGGACAATAAACTGACCGGTATTCAATCCCAATGCGGCAAGTTTTCTTTGCCATGAAGAGATGATCTCGCTGTTTGTAGTCGAACTCAACATTGTTTCCGGTCTATCGATCAGATAAACAAATTTATTGGAATCCTGATGGAGAGTGATGTTTTCTATGATCTCGTCAACCAGCGGCGATGTTGAATCAAAAACATCGGTAAAAACTAACACCAGGTCGGAGTTTTCAATGGCATGCTTTGCTAACAGAGACGTAACCGGGTTGGATGGAGCGGCGCTGATGTTGGGCGTATCAATGAAAAGCTTGCTTTTCAGGCGGTCGCTATTAAGCGTTTTCAGTTCCAGATAAGAATTAATGCGATCCCCTTCGCCTTGTTGCCGCTGCTCGATTTTACTGCTGATTTGATAAAACGGGAACCGGTGGTCTACATCCAGCGCGGTGCCGGGCAAAGTCGCCGGGTTGGACTGATTGTTATGCAACAACACTGTAAACTTATGGCTGGACGTTTGAATGCCCGAAAACAAATTGTCCGAGCCCAGATAATTATTAATAAATCTGGATTTAGCCGTTGAGTTACCGCCGATCAAGCTGATTATGGGCCACCATGAGTTTTTACTGGCTGTCGTTTCATCCATTTCGATGAGCCCTAAATCGAATTCAATTTGATCGAGCTCCTGAAAGACTTTTGAGGCTTTCAGTAATACCGGATTGTCCGCGGCGAAGTGTTTTTCAAGGTTAAGCAGGTATTTGCTTGCTGTCTTTTCAGTCATCAGTTTGACACCTTATTTGTTGTATTTTTATAGATTAAGGGGTAACGAAGTATACACCTAGAATGGGCGAGCAATACAAAAAAACAAGAGCGATAATGAGGCGTTTTACGGCTGTAAAACGAAAAAATGTTGAGCAAATATTGTACTTTTCATGCTCAAATTAGATGGGTTTATAGTATATTGGGCGGCGGTTAATGAGCCTTGTAAACTTGTAAAAAATAAAATGATGAATGTGAACAGTCTGATTGTTCTTCGAAGCTTAGCGGCGCTTGCTATGGCTGCGTTAATATCCGGCTGTGCCGTGCCGTTTTTTGGCGGCTATGGCGCAAACGGCCAGTCACGTGAAGAGTTTGAACATCACGTGGAAGAGGTTTTCAAATTGCAAAACCGAATGACCAGCGAAGTGATGATGTTATTGGAAAGCGACGAGGCCAAAAAACCTGAGGCCTTAATACAGGCTGACCAACATATGCAACAAACCTGCGCTGATCTTAACGAATATGTTTCTCGTGACATTGACGGCTTAAGCACCGGACTTTTTTTACGCCGCCGGGTTGAAAAGTCGGCTATCGACTGCGAAAAAGCGGCTATGGCGATCAAGCCGCTGTTGACCCCTTAACCCATTAACGCCGGTCAGTCGGCCACGGCGTTAAAACCGTATTTTGCGCAGCCTTGCTGTCATCGGTTTCAGGATAGTCCAACGTGTAATGTAAACCGCGGCTTTCCTTGCGCTGCTGTGCGCACCGGATGATTAATTCGGCGACAATGACCAGATTGCGCAATTCCAGCAAATCGCTGGTAACACGGAAGTTACCGTAATATTCGGCGATCTCCTTTTTAAGCAATTCCACGCGGTTCATGGCCCGGCTTAAGCGTTTATCAGTCCTGACGATACCGACGTAGTCCCACATAAAGCGGCGCAGCTCCTCCCAGTTGTGAGAAACAACCACCTCTTCATCGGAATCGCTGACTTGCGACTCATCCCAATCGGGGATAGGCGGTGGCGGCGAAATGCCGGACAATTTCTGCAAAATATCCTCGCTGGCCCGTTCTGCGAACACCAGGCATTCCAGCAACGAATTGCTGGCCATGCGATTGGCGCCGTGCAGACCGGTACAGGCAACCTCGCCTATCGCATAGAGATTGGCGATGTCGGTGCGCGCATAACTGTCGGTTAACACGCCGCCGCAGGTGTAATGCGCGGCCGGAACCACAGGAATAGGCTGCTTGGTGATGTCGATGTCAAACTCAAGACACTGCTGGTAAATGGTCGGAAAGTGCTCGCGGATGAACGGTTCCGGTTTGTGGCTAATATCCAGATAAACGCAGTCTATGCCGCGCTTTTTCATTTCATGATCGATGGCGCGGGCGACAATATCCCGAGGCGCCAATTCCTCTCTCGGATCGAAATGCTGCATAAACGACGAACCGTCCGGCAGGATCAACTTACCGCCCTCGCCTCTTACCGCTTCGCTGATCAAAAACGAATGTGCGTGCGGATGATAAAGACAAGTCGGATGGAATTGCATGAATTCCATATTGCTGACGCGACAGCCTGCGCGCCATGCCAAAGCGATGCCATCGCCGGTTGAGCTTTGCGGATTGGTGCTGTAAAGATAAGCTTTGCTGGCACCGCCTGTTGCCAAAACCACGACGCGAGCCGTTATCGTCCGAACCTCCTGCTTTTTCGAATCCAAAACATAAGCCCCCAAAATCCGTTTGTCGCCTTCTTTGGAATCGGTAATTAACTCCACCACATTATGGTGTTCGAACAGATCGATATTCGCGTGTTCCTGAGCGCGTTCAATCAGCGACAGCGACACCGCCTTGCCCGTTGCATCGGCGGTATGCACGATGCGGCGGTGAGAATGCCCGCCTTCCTTGTTTAAATGCAGCTTTATTTCCCCGGACGCAGTCTGCTCCTCGGTAAAAACCACCCCCTGTTCCCTCAGCCAGTCTATCGAACTTTTACCGTGCGTCACGGTCAGCCTGACAATATCGGGATCGCAAAGCCCGGCACCGGCGTCCAGCGTATCTTCAATATGCGATTCGATCGAATCATCGACGCCGAAAACCGCGGATATACCGCCTTGCGCGTAATAAGTGCTGCCCGCCGTCAACGCGAATTTAGACAGGACCGCAATACGCATGGAATGATCGGCCAGCTTAAGCGCCAAGCTTAGGCCCGCGCCGCCGCTGCCAATAATAAGGACATCGTAATTTTGGGAGTAAGGCATTAGATTTAAAGAGGGTGAGCCGGACAAATTGAGAGAAAGTTTATAGTGCTAACACGCTATGTTGCTGTTAATGGATAATAAAGCTTTTTAGTGCGATAGCAATTTTTTTTATATCGCTATCCAGATATATTTTGTCTCTGTTACTATCAAGACTAATGAGTGTTACAGCCTTAAAAACAGGACGGGACTTTTCTGCAATGCTCTATCTATTAGCTTGGCTGCTATTTTCAACATAGGTGATTTTATTAATGATATTAAATGGAGGTTTTTATGCTCAAAAAAATTAAATGGTGTTTTTTTCTGATCGTTTTGTTTAATCAGAACGTATCGGCGCAATTACCGGATTTTACCGAAATGGTAAAATCCAACGGCATTGCCGTGGTCAACATCAGCACCACGCAAAAAGCGCCGCCGGAGGCTGAAAACGCCCCCGAAGAACAGCAGCTGCCGGAAGGCATGCCCCCCGAAATGGAAGAGTTTTTTAAACGTTTTCTCAATGAACAGGGCGGCGGCTACGTGCCAAGGGATACCACCTCATTAGGCTCGGGTTTTGTTATCTCCCCGGACGGTTACGTGTTAACCAATAGCCATGTGGTAAAAGATGCCGATGAAATCGTCGTCAAATTATCCGACCGCCGCGAGCTGTTAGCCAAAGTGATCGGCACCGATGCGCGCACCGATGTCGCCTTATTAAAGGTCGATGCCAAAGACTTGCCCGCAGTGTCTATCGGCGATCCGAACAAGCTGCAAGTAGGCGAATGGGTCCTGGCGATAGGCTCCCCCTTCGGATTCGAGCAATCCGTAACCGCCGGCATCGTCAGCGCCAAGGGCCGCAGCCTGCCCGGCGGAAATTATGTACCGTTTATACAAACCGACGTCGCCATAAATCCAGGCAATTCAGGCGGACCGCTGTTTAATATGGAAGGCAAAGTCGTTGGCATAAACTCCCAGATTTATAGTCGCACCGGCGGTTTTATGGGACTGTCATTCGCCATCCCCATGGATGTAGTGATGAATGTCGTCGACCAGATCAAAGCCACCGGTAAAGCCGCGCATGGCTGGCTAGGCGTCCAAATACAAGATGTAACGCGGGAACTGGCCGAATCATTCGCCATGAAAAAACCGCAGGGCGCGTTGGTTTCCAAAGTGCTGCCCGACAGTCCCGCAGAAAAAGCCGGATTGCAGATTGGCGACATTATTACCGAATTTAACGGCCAGCAAATTGAAACCTCGGGCGATTTACCGCCTATGGTCGGCATAACGCCGATCAATGACAAAGCCACCTTAAAAATCATCAGACAGGGCGAGACTAAAACCCTCGACTTTAAAGTAGGACTGTTGCCGGATGAAGTGGATAAATCGGCAGAAGCTAAAGCCGCCGCGCCCAAGCTTCCCCATAACCGACTGGGCGTTAACGTCATTGACTTAACCGATGCGCAAAGAGAAGCCTTACAGATTGCCAAAAACGGCGTGTTAGTTCAGGATGTTGCCAAAGGCACCGCCAAGGATGCCGGCATTCAGCGTGGCGATATAATCTTGCGCATTCAGAACAACGTCATACGCGATACCGCTGATTTTGAAAAAATAGTCGCCAAACTCCCTAGCGGTAAATCAGTCGCCATGTTGATCCAGCGTCAAGGCAGCCCGGTGTTTCTGGCAATTAAAGTCGAAAAATAACCGTTTATCCGATAGTCAGTACCACGAAGGTCACGGAGTTTTGTAATTTGTTCTTCATGATCTTCGTGGTTTTTTATGCGGTTTGCATACCCCTCAATAAGCCGGACCTTCCAGGTTTTTAAAACCTGGAAGGTCCGCATATCGACATATTTCGGGACGTCACTATCGACCAAACCCTGACTTTATAAAATCAACATGCAACATGGCTTTGTAAACCGATGCAGTAGGTGTTTATATAAGTGTATTCATTATCCAAATAGACCGGTATATGCTTCATCTAAAGCGTAACAGCAACGATGCGATGCGTATGAACCGGAAACCCATCTTAAAACTACCCTTTAAAAACCGGTCTCAGGCCGGACGCTGGACGGACCGGCGAAGCGCCGCAGGACATCATGCTGGGAACGCCGGGACAAGAGGAATCGGCGAGACTTCAAGAACCCGAAACAACAATTTGCCGCTATCATCCAACTGATGACGCATTGATGCCGTTTCTTCAAGCCTTGTAATTGTATGCGGTTGCGGCCAGCCCTAAGCGACGTCGCCCAAGGGCTGATCGACATGGTGAATTTTCAAATGCACATCGTTCAGTCCTACGCGTAGGCGTCGTTAGCGGACTGTCGCCCGGCCTACATTACCCCATCCATCAACAACTCCCGCGCCCGATTATCCGCACCCGACGGAAGCTTGTCAGGACTGGCGTTAATCCAGGCCGCTATATCTTTCCATGCGGTGGGGGCCTGCAAATCGCGTAACAGCATGTGGTAGCCGTTTTGATAAATCGCTACGGTTTTTTTCGCCGTATCCGCCTGGAGAAATTGCTGCAAGAACGCATAAGTCGGCTCTTTGGGAATAATTTCGTCTTTCTCGCCGTACAGCATCAGGGTATTGCCGCGTAGCGTTGCGGCGCTGTTAAATGCCGCATCCATCAAATCGGTCAAGCCGTACACGGTTTCCACGCGGGTCGCTTTGATAACCCACGGATCGCGTCCCAAGGCGCGGAGCATGTCGATATTATCCGATGCCACGACATGGACGCCCTCCCCGGTCAAGGTCAGCCAGGGCAGACTGTGCGCCAGCGTCCAAAGCAAACCGGTTTGATACCAGGGCATCGTTGATCTGGCCCATAACGCAGGGGCAGCAAGAATAACGCCTGCGACGTCGGGCATATCGGCTTGGCTCATGGCGGTGATCACTATCGCACCGCCCATGCTTTCGCCGAGCAAATAAACCGGGCGTTTCGGGTAGCGTTGTTTGACCAGTCGCACCAATACCTGTAAATCCTTGGTATAGGTCTCGCCCCCTGCCCATAATCCGCGTTTGGGGGCCATGCCGAAACCGCGTTGATCGTAAGCAAAGCAAGCAATACCCTGTTTGCTGAAATACTCTCCCGGCGTGTCAAAAAAACGGCTGTAGTCGTTGAAACCGTGCAGTGCAATAATGACTGCACGCGGTTCTGTTTTCGGCAGCCAATGCCGTACCGGCAAACTTGCGCCGTCTTCGGTAAGGAAAATATTCTCGCCCAATTGCGGCGCATTATTTTTTGCGCCGGGCGGATAAGTCATCGGCATGCAGCCGTTTTGCGCAATAAGCAACAACAAAGCAATGAGTGAGTATCGGAGTTTCATGTATTTAGTCAATAAATATACAGAAGGCTTTTATTATATGCTCATGCCTATCAAAGTTTTCGACAGAATTGCCGTAGGCTATTCAAGCCTATCCAAAGGCTTTATCATATACCTGAATGCAGTTTCCAATCCCAAGCTAACATCCCTCATTAATAATCTTCGTATTTTGGCAAGACAATCCCGTTACCCTGACAACAGCAATTTTCGCTCATTATCGATCAAGCAAATGCTGCGTAAAGCTGCTTTTTATGCGCTGTTCGTCTTCCTGGCTTCATCGGTCGGTTTGTGTATATTGTTGCGCTGGGCGCCTGCGCCTACCTCGGCGTTTATGGTGTACCGGCATTTTGAAGATTTGGTCGATGACGGCGCTTACCAGTCTATTAAATACTCATGGATCGGCACAAAAAAAATATCGGGCAATGCTTCTTCGGCGGTTATTGCCGCAGAAGATCAGCGTTTTTTTCAGCACTCCGGATTTGACCTGCACTCCATACAATCATCCATCGATGTCTACATGGACGGCGGACGTCTGAGGGGGGCGAGCACGATTTCCCAGCAAGTGGCCAAAAATTTATTTTTAACGCCGTCGAAAAGTTTTGTCCGCAAGGGACTTGAGGTCTGGTTCACGCTGCTAATCGAATTGCTGTGGAGTAAGGAACGAATATTGACGGTTTACCTGAATATTGCTGAATTCGGCGACCATCTGTTCGGCATCGAGGCCGCAAGCCAGCACTATTTTGGCGTCCACGCAGACCGCATCAGTCGATCGCAAGCGGCATTATTGGCGGCAACCCTGCCTAATCCGATACTGCTGCGGGCAGCGCAACCATCAAATTACTTGCTTAAGCGGCAAAACTGGATACTCCGGCAAATGCAAAATCAGTAATTTTTTAAAGTCCGGGTCTGATATAATTTAAAGTTAATATAATAACTGTCCGAGACAGGCTTCCAATCACATCAACACCAAGCAGATAGAGATAATCCATGAGCATGCAAAAATCCATCATCAACACTCGTTTATTGAGTAGCCTGGTTATATCAAGCGTGCTTGTGGGTTGCGCGAGCACCGCTGAGATCAATAAAAAAGATCCCTGGGAAGGCTGGAATCGCGGCACTCAAGAGTTTAACGACGATCTGGACAAGGCCGTTTTAAAACCCGTGGCTAAAGGCTATATGTGGATAACCCCGAAAGTCGTTGATGACGGCATAACCAATTTTTTCAGTAACATGAACGACATCGGCGTAACCCTCAATGATTTTATGCAGCTCAAATTGGCGCAAGGCGGTATGGACGCCAGCCGCTTCCTGGTTAACACTACGGTTGGCGTTGCCGGCTTTATTGATGTAGCGAAAATGATTGATCTGCCCAAGCATAATGAAGACTTCGGGCAAACGCTAGGTTTCTGGGGTGTTCCGTCGGGTAACTATCTGGTAGTGCCGTTTATGGGAGCCAGCTCACCTAGAGAAGTCGTAGGGGCAGTTGGCGATGCGTTAATGAATCCACTGACCTATACCTTTGCCTTTGCCGGTAGCGGAGCAGCCGTCAGCGCGGTCAATGCCGGAGCCAAAACGGTTGACGTCACCGATACCCGCGCCGATTTAATACCGACTGAAAAAATCGTCGATGAAGCCTCTGTCGATCGTTATTCCTTCATCAAAAACGCTTACCAACAGCGCCGCGAATACCTGCTCCATGACGGCAATGTTCCTGAAGAAGACGAACTTCAGTTGGAAGATGACGCTACTGCCGAGGGAACGAACTCTGTAAAAACCACCGGCGCAACACCGACAACCACCAGCAATCGTCCCGGCTCAGCGCCGGTGACCGATAACTCCAAACACTTTCTGGACTTATCCGCGCCTGTCAAGAAATAAGCAAGGCAACGGGCGGCCTCTTCAGCCGGTCGCCCGCTCGCTGTTAAAATGAAATTTTCAATATTCATCCTATTGCTGAGTGTTTTCTCCGAATGCTCTTCATCCCCTGTCAACAATAACTGGGCGATAGTCAAACAAGCCGCGCAAATCGGCGATAGCGCCCAAAGCATCGGTTCTTATACCGCCGGTTGTTTAAGCGGTGCAGTCTCGCTACCTCAAAATGGCACCGGCTATCAATTGATGCGCCCGACCCGCGGTCGATCTTACGGTCATCCCGACTTGATACGCTTCATTGAAAGCATAGCCGAGACCGCCCATTTACAGCACTGGGGCGTTTTGCTCATCGGCGATCTGGGACAAGCGCGCGGCGGTCCGACCCCAAGCGGACACCGCAGTCATCAAACCGGTCTCGATGTCGATATCTGGTATTTGCTGTCACAACAAGCCGCAGCCCGGAGTCTGGCATTTAATGAGCGGGAAACCTGGAGCGCGCCCTCGGTTCTTGTCGCCAAATCGGACGCCATTAATGACAACCAGTGGTCGTCGGCGCATGAAAAAATTCTTGAGACCGCGGCGCAAAGGCCCGAAGTCGACCGCATCTTCGTCAATCCCAGCGTCAAACGCCTACTATGCGCACGTAAATCAGCCCATGACTGGCTAAGAAAAATTCGTCCGTGGTGGGGGCATGACGATCACTTTCACGTCCGACTCAAATGTCCGCTGAATAACAAAAACTGCACCGGGCAGGAAGCGCTGCCTGAAAGCGATGGTTGCGATGCGTCGCTGGCCTGGTGGTTTTCGGAAGAAGCCAAGACGCCGGTTCCGGCAGCCAAAAAACCGGAACCGCTCGCATTGCCCGCACTATGCGCTAGCGTGTTAAAGCAATAGCGCCTGGATAGCCGAACTAAATCAAACCCTTCTCGTCCCGGATCGGGACGATAAAGCCAAGTCCGTCATCCGTTGCAATAAATTCGGACAACTCCAGCCTCAATTTATCCAACGCCTCATCAAGTGTTTCCTGCTTTACCTGATGGAACGACGGCAACATGGTCGACGCGTTATGGTACTTCAAAATATCCAATAATATTCTGGCTTGTTCAATAGTGTATCGATGTTTCACAACTTCTCCGTAAGTACTAACATAGGCTTAGGTAATTCTAGCAACTTCGTGGACTTTTATCCTATCGCCTGTTTAATAATAAAAAATATTATAACTTGTGGCAAACCTACTAAAAAATCCGCTCAGTAAGTTTTCATCAGCCCATCCAGCGTCAATCCGCAGCTGGGCGCAAACGCTTTCATAAAAAAACCGACTTCCGGTTGTTCCGATGCACTGATAGTTAAAGCCAATTGCTCGGCAGCAGTTTCAAACTCCGAGTTCCCGGCTTTTAGCTCAGCCTGGCATTTAAGATAGGCCGATATTTTATCCGCCGCTTTGATGATCAGGACATGCTCAGGCGGCATCCTGTCGTGCTGAATCAACACCTGGAAATCAGCCTGCAACTCAACCGGTAAAAGGGCCAGCAACTCTATTTCGGCCTGACGCTCAATCCGCTTATAGGCGGAGCTGATTTCCTGGGAATGATATTTGATGGGCGTTGGCAAATCGCCGGTAATGACCTCGGTAATATCGTGATACAACGCCGCCGTAGCAATCGCGTTGGCATCGACATTGCCGCCGTAATAACGATTTTTAATCAAGGCCAGCGTATGGGCGATAACCGACACTTCCCAGCTATGCTCCATGACATTTTCATCATGCGCATTGCGCTTTAGCCCCCAACGCTTAATCCATCTTAACCGCGATAAATACGCGTAGAAACTGCTTGTTATTGCTTTATTCATAGGTCTTTAATGAGCCAACTTTCTATCGGAACCTGAACATAATATTTCTTATTATCCCAGAAGTAATGAGTCCTTATCGGTAGCAGCGACCTTGCCATTGTTAATCATCCAGGCTTTTATTGTTGGACCTTGGCAACAGTCGATTTTGTTGATCCTGCGTATAACCGGCCGGCAAAACCGGCACGCCTAATAGTTTAATATTTTCATTCATTAAGACTTGCATGCATTTATAGCTGTTGATTATAGGGTTATGATGCTTAAATAGTCCACTTTGGTTACAGCTAAACATCATGCTTATTCAGTGGTATCCCGGCCATATGCACAAGGCCGGCAAAGAAGTCAAAGAAATCCTGCCCCAGGTTGACCTGATCATCGAAATCCTGGACGCGCGCATTCCGTTCAGCAGCCAAAATCCGATGCTCGCCGCGTTGCGAGGCGACAAACCCTGCATCAAAGTACTCAGCAAAAGCGACCTTGCCGACCCGGTTGTTACCCAACAATGGCAAACCTATCTGGAGCAGGAGCAAGGCGTAAAAACCCTGGCGCTGACCACCGAGCAGCCCGAAAAAATGCGCCAGCTGACCGAACTGTGCCACAAGATGCTGCCGAACAAAGCCAGCAGCGACAAACCGATCCACACCCTGATCATGGGCATCCCCAATGTCGGCAAGTCCACGCTAATCAACATACTGGCCGGAAGAATGATTGCCAAAACCGGTAACGAACCGGCCATCACCAAGACCCAGCAACGCATCGACATCGGTCACGGCATTATTCTTTTAGATACGCCCGGCATGCTGTGGCCCAACGTCGAGAACAGAAACAGCGGCTACCGGCTGGCGACCACCGGCGCTATCAAAGACACCGCGATCAGCCACGAGAATGTCGCCTTCTTCGCGGCCGAATACCTGTTGCGGCATTACCCGGATTTATTGCAGACCCGTTTCCAGCTGGAGCTACTGCCGGAAGCCGAGCAACAGCTGATGGAAGCCATCGGTAAAAAACGCGGCTGTCTGCGCTCGGGCGGACATATCGAAATGGATAAAGTGGCTAAAATCCTGCTGTCTGAATTGCGCGCCGGTACCATCGGCAGGATCAGCCTGGAAACTCCGGCGATGATGGAGAAGGAATTGGCTGAGCTGGTGATTATCCGCGAGCAGAAAGAGGCCAAGAAAAAAGCGCGGAAGCAGAAATGGAAAAGGTCGAACTAATCCTGTAGAAATTTATGCTGCTAAATAAGAGCCGTAGGATATGTTGAACAAAGTGAATCGCATCATTTGCGATTGCACAGTTTCAAAGTCTAAGCCGCTTAACGCATAGCCGCCCGTGCCGCCTCAGCCAAAAAGACCGAGCGTGTTAAATGTTTGGCATGGGTATAGTCATCAATGCGTTTTAGTAATAATTTCGGCAAAACTATATCGATTTTTTCGGCTTCGCCTTCAAACGCCGTGGTGTCCACATCAACGACAGCCCACACACCGCCTGCATAATCCGGGTTACTTTGATACTGACTAATCGGTGCAATAACGGGCATATCCTGCCCATCTTCCAACAGTCCTTCCAAGTGCAATTCTATCGCTTCCTTAACTGATTCCAGCGCGTCATCTATGCTGTCTCCAGCCGAGAAGCAACCTGCTAAATCCGGTACAGTCACGCCATAACGTTGACCGTCGTCTGAGTGTAAAACTACGGCAATTTTCATTTCCAACCTGCCTGTTTATAAATGTTAATGAGCGTTCCTTTTGGAATGTCTCCATCTGGATGTTTAACGGTAACGAGTCCTTTTTTACTATTGTGTTTAAATTGATGGTGAGAGCCTTTGACTCTTACACAAGCATCCAGCCGTCTTGTTCTAATTGTTTAATGAGAGTTTTACTATTCATAAATAGTTTTTCAACGGCTTACCTGTTTTTACAGTTATTCCAATCTTACCAGCGTCTTTGCTTGCTTTACCAGCGAGTTATTTTTCATTCATTAAATCAACATCAAACAAGGATCAAGAACTACACGACAACATAGAACACCCGGCCCGCTGCCTTGCCCAGTCGGGGCGTTTTAAGGCGAATTCTTCTTTGCCGGGCTGTTCGTCGTAGGGATGGCGCAATAGTTCCAACAGCTCATTAACCATCGAAAAATCGCCCTGCTCTGCTTTGTCTATCGCCAATTGCGCCAGGTAATTCCTCAACACGTATTTGGGATTGGCGGCATTCATAGTCTTGATGCGCTCGGCATCGGCTATGCCGGAATTTTGAATTCGTTTTATATAAAGCCTGAGCCAATTGCCAAGACGCGCCTTGTATTCATCGGTTATTTGTTCCGGTACATAATAAGCCTCCATCAGCGGTGCCATCAAAGCGTCATCGCCAAGTTCAACATCCATGACCAGCAGGGCAAGCTTGCGGTAAAAAATAGTCATATCCGTTTCAACCGATTGCAACAGAATCAACAACTCGGTGTTTAGTTCGTTATCGATGGACGGATCATAGATACCTAACCCCAGCTTTTCGGCGACCATGCTTTGCCAGCCTCGCTCAAAGGTGTCTTTATAGGCATTGATCGCTTGTTGCAAGGGTTCTACCTGCTCAATAAGCGGATAGATCGCATTAGCCAGCTGGCCCAGATTCCAGAACGCGATTTGCGGCTGATTGCCGAAACGATAGCGACGATCGGCCGCATCGGTGGTGTTGGGCGTCCAGTTGGGATCGTAATTTTCCAGCCAGCCGTAAGGGCCGTAATCTATGGTGAGGCCGAGTATCGACATATTATCGGTATTCATCACGCCATGAACAAAGCCGACCCGCTGCCAATGCACGATCATTTCCGCCGTCCTGCGGCAGACTTCTTCAAACCATTTAAGATAAACGCCCGGCGACGGCTCACCCAAATGCGGAAAGTCGGTAACAATGGTGTAGTCCACCAGTTTTTTCAGCAGATCGATCTCGCCCCTGGCGGTAAAAATCTGAAAACTGCCGAAACGGGTAAACGATGGCGCAACGCGGCACACTACGGCGCCCGGTTCGGGTCTGGGGTCGCCGATGTAAAACATATCCCGGATGACCTCCTCGCCGGTCAGTATCAGACTCAATGCCCGCGTGGTCGGCACGCCCAAATGATACATGGCTTCACTGCACAAAAACTCGCGCACCGAGGAGCGCAGCACCGCCAAGCCGTCGGCATTCCTTGAGTAAGGCGTGGAACCCGCGCCTTTCAGCTGCAAGGTAAATCGCTCGCCTTTCCTGTTAATTATTTCACCCAGATTGATGGCGCGACCGTCGCCGAGCTGCCCGGCCCAATTGCCGAACTGGTGGCCGCCGTAACAGGTTGCGTAAGGATCCATGCCGGGCAACAGACTATTGCCGGCAAACACTTGGGTAAAATCGGCGGACTGACAGACCTCCTCAGTTAAATCCAGTAACTCTGCAACCTCTCTGGAATAAGCAACCAACTGCGGATTAGCCACTTTGGTCGGCAATACCCGGGAATAGCAGGCGCTGAATACCTGACGACGATTATTGACAGTGTCGGGGTCGGCGGGTAACTCGCGGATAAAACGATTATCGAAAATCAAGTCATCGAGTCCGGAAGTTTTTGTTCGGGAATTCATCATAATCATAAAATCTCACACTGGTTCGGTGGGCTGTTCAATTGAAAATTTAGGCTATTCTAGCGTTAAAAATGAATTCTCCTTGATATTCAGTTAAAATAGCCGGGTTAATAAACCTCCGCTTTTGATGGAGGGCGTGTCATTTTATTTGATGTATTTTTCTGAGGTCGTCGTATGCGTAAAAATCTTCTTACCTTCATTGGGGGCGCCACGTTGCTCCTTATGCATCCTTGGAGTCAAGCGGCCAGTGATTTACCTCCTACGGCCAAGGTAGAAATGGGTCCCGTAGAAGAAGTATGTTCCGACTTTACTTCCCCCGAATGGCGAAAAGAACAAGTCATTGACGGCGTGCAAATACAGGCTTCGCGGCTATGTAATCCCGACAATCCATCAGACATCGCCGCCTTTGTAAAGGGCACCAACGGCATTTCCATGAAAACCCTGATGGAAACTCAACTCGCCGCCGATGCCGTTACCATGTCCGACGATGTCGACGGCGACGGCGATCCTGATAAAATCATTATCAAACTTGAAGTTGCCGAGCTCAACGGTCATTCGCCCGATATGAAAGACCCGACCACCACCTTCGATATAGCACCGGGCATCCAGCCGACTTTTTGGGTTTTTGCCCCCAAAACCCGCGATATGTCCACGCTCAGCATTTATGAGCCGATAGCCAATCCGTTGCTGCGCGTACCATCTCCGGTAATCCGCGTCGAGCAGGATGACGTGGTCTGGCTGGTTCTGGAAAACACCCATTATTTGCCGCATTCCATCCACTTGCACGGTATCGATCATCCGTTCATGGATCATAGCGGTAGCGGTAATGATGGCGTTGGGCAAACCAGCAACATGGACACCATGCCGGGAAAAAGCAAGACCTATGTGATCAAGCCGCGCCAGCCGGGCACCATGTATTACCATTGCCACGTTCAGCCGCACACCCATATTCCGATGGGCTTGCAGGGTATTTTTGTGGTCGAGGAAAACCGCCCCAACAACTGGCCGCAAACCCTTAATGTCGGCGCAGGCCAAGTGCGTCATCCATCGGTCGCCGTGCTGGAAAAATATGCGCGGGAATATGACCTGCATTATCAATCGGCGGATAAAGAACTGCATGAGCTTGTCGCCCGGTCGGCCAACGATCCGCGCCTGATCGCCAAGCATATGAACATGGAATATGACACCACCGACGCCACCGACGATTATTTCATGCTCAACGGCCGCTCTTTCCCTTACACCTTAAGGGAATCGCTGATTGAAATGAAACAGGATGAAAAAGTTAAACTGCGGGTTCTGAACGGCCATACCGAATCCTTGGCCCTGCATATCCACGGTCACAAGCCGACCGTGACTCATTACGACGGCGTCGACAACGGCCCCAGCTCGTACATTCAGCGTGACGTACATGCCATGGTGCCCGCACAGCGTCTTGATCTTGAATTAAGCGGCGTCGATGACGGCCTGCACAGTTTCGGACAAGGCATCTGGATGTTCCACGACCATGTCGAAAAAGCGTTTACCACTAACGGTGTCGGTGAAGGCGGCGACATCAGCCTGGTCGTCTATGACGGCTTCCTTGATGAAAAAGGCATTCCCAAATCGCACGGCATGAGCCTTGCCCCCTATTTCACCAAAGGACTCTGGAAACGCAATTATCCGATCTGGCAAGATTATGATGAGTGGCGCAGCTTAGGCCTGCCGGACCTGACCGCGGAATACCAACCTTCTAAGGTGGCGGTGCAAACCGTACAACAACAATGGAAGCCGGAAACCCCGGTCGCCGAACAGGAAAGTTCCGCTTTTGGAAAACTGTTATTCGGACTGATACTGGGATTATTAAGCTATGTGCTGATAATTAACCGGCAAACGATTTATGACCGTGTTCGTAAACTGCTTAATAAATAACACCGGCCATCAGCGTAGAGACATTGCCTACATGAATGTAAGTAACGTCTTTACGCTATTATTGCCATTCTCAAGCACACTAATCCGGACATGGCGCACTCCCGACGCCTCTAACCAGAGGCCGCCGGGTCATGCGTAAATGACTATCACGCATAAAAACCGGACACCCCCAATATGATGCGAACCCATGCCATACTTGCTATGGCATTGATATGCCCCTGCTTTTCCGCATCGGCTGAACCTATCCATCTCCAGTTACGCTGGCATCACCAGTTTCAATTTGCCGGCTATTATGCGGCATTAGAAAAAGGCTATTACAAAGACGCGGGACTCGAGGTCATTATCCACGAAGGCACCCCGGAAAAAAAACCGCTACAGGAAGTCCTGCAAGGCCGCGCCCAATATGGCGAGGCCAATAGCGAGTTATTACTGGCGCGGCTGCGTGGCGCGCCGCTGGTCGCCTTGGCTGCGATATATCAGCATTCTCCTTCCGTGCTAATAGCCCGCAAAGATGCCGGAATTTTTTCACCCGACGGTTTAATCGGTAAAAAAATCATGCTGCTGGATCAAACCGTCGACGCTGATTTTATCGCCATGTTCAATAATGAAGGCATAGACATAAGCCGCCTTCATATCATCCCCAGCAGCTATGAAATTCGCGATTTGGTTGACGGAAAAGTTGACGCGTTTAATTCGTACCTAAGCAACGAACCCTACTTTCTAAAGCAACAAGGCATTGAATTCACCGTACTCAACCCGCGCAACTACGGGGTCGACTTCTACAGCGACATTCTGTTTACAACGGAGGATGAGCTTAAACGGCATCCCGAGCGCGTCAAAGCCTTCCGTCAAGCCAGTCTTGAAGGCTGGTATTACGCAATGGATCACCCGCAAGAAATCATTGATCTATTGCTCAACAAATATAAAGTCAACAAATCCAGGGACCATCTTAACTTTGAAGCCGACGCAATACGTCCATTAATAGTGCCGGATGTGATCGATCTGGGACACATGAATCCCTGGCGCTGGCGGCACATGGCGGAAACATTCATCAAAACGGGCATGGCTGAAAACGATAATTTTTTGCAAAACTTCAGCTATGATCCCGCCCCCAAAGCTGACAAGGAAAAGCTGCTCACCTATATCGAGATCGCCGCGATTATCACCCTGTTGACCAGCGTTATTACTTTAACGCTATTAGTTTCCTATAGAACGCTGAAACAAAAAAGCAACGCAGCCAAACGTAACGAAAAACTTTTACGCCTGTCCCATGAGACCGCAGGAATCGGCTACTACCTGATTGATCTGGCCACTGGCCGCTGGGAAAGCTCGCCCCTGCTCGATAAGATTTGCGGCATCGACGCGCACTTTGATCGCTATACCGCCAATTGGGCAACATTGATTCACCCGGAGCACTACCAACGCGTGCTTAACCACTATCAGGAAATACGCCATAGCCACGAGCGGTTTTCGATGGAGTGTCAAATCATCCGGGCTAGCGACAAGCAAACACGCTGGATCATCGCTCATGGCGACATCGAATTCGACAATGCCGATAATCCGGCGCGCCTGGTCGGCACCGTTCAGGATATTACCGAGCGCAAGCAAGCGGAGCAGCAACTAACCCGCCAACTCCGGCATCTGAAAATAATGGAGCGCATAACCCGGGTAAGTGCTACGTCCGAGAATCTTGAAGCCCTGCTTGACGGCGTGCTTAAAGAAATCAAATTAATCTTTGATGCCGACCGTGCCTGGTTTTTGTATCCTTGCGACCCCACCGCAAGCGCTTGGACGGTACCGATGGAACGAAGCCATCCCGAATGGCCCGGCGCTTTTGCACGCAATATGAAAATCCCGGTCAACGAAGAAGTCTCAGAACTATTTCAAGCGGCGCTTGAAACTGCCGAAACCTTGCAATACGGCCCCCTGCCAGCGCTTGCCGTTCCGTCCATAGCCGCCGAAGAGTTCTCGGTAAAATCCCAGCTACTCATTGCACTCCGGCCGCAGATCGGCAGTCCCTGGTTGCTCGGTATTCATCATTGTTCGGAAGCGCATATTCACGATTCGGACGATCTCGTGATGTTCACCGAGATTGCCCAACGAGTTACCGAAGCTTTAAGCAGCCTGATTTCGATCAAAAGCCTGCGGGAGAGCGAGGAACATTTCCGCCTGCTTATTCAACAATCGCCCGTCGCTATAGGCATAGCTAATAAGCAAGGCGGAATCGATTTACTGAATGACCGGTTTATCCAAACCTTCGGCTACACGCTTGACGATACGCCAAACTTGGATGCGTGGTGGCCGCTTGCTTATCCCGACAACCATTACCGGGATAAGGTGAAAGAAATTTGGATGGATTCAATGGAAAAAGCCATCCTTGACGGGAAAGAGTTTGAGCCTATGGAATTCAGGGTAACCTGCAAGAACGGCACGATACGCGACATAGTTTTCTATAACGCCATCGTCGGAGAGCGGGTGTTGGTATTTTTCGATGACGTCACCGAGCGCAAGGTCGCCGAAAATACATTACGCAACCGCACCGATGAATTGGCTCTGCAAAATCAAATTCTTCAACAAATTAATCAAGGGCTTGATCTACCCGCCGTATTGAATGAGTTAGTGTGTCAAATTGAAACGCTGCATCCCGATATGCTGTGTTCTATCTTGCTGCAGGACCAAGATAACAAACATTTGCGTCATGGCGCAGCGCCCAGCTTACCGGATTTTTATAATCGAGCCGTTGACGGCTTGACGATTGGCGACGGCGTGGTTTGTTGCGGCACGGCTGCGTATCGCGGCGAGAGTGTCATCGTCGAAGATGTGCAGCATCATCCTTACTGGGAACCGTTTCGCGATCTCGCCAGACTAGCCGATCTGCAAGCCTGCTGGTCGCAACCCATTAAAAATAATCAGGGCTGCGTACTCGGAACTTTCGCCGTCTATCATCGTCTGCCGACACAACCCACGGCTGCCGAAATCGGCCTGATTAGCCATTATGCCGAACTGGCGCAATTGGCGATTGAGCGAAATCAGTCGATGCTGCAAATAGCCGAATCCCTATCAATATTAAAGGCTACCTTGGAATCCACCGGCGAAGCCATTCTGGCTGTGGACCTGAACAATAATTGGCTATTGCATAACCAAAAATTCATTGACTTATGGCAAGTCCCGGACGAAATCATCGCCGCTAAAACAGGTGCTGAAGACGGTAATGCAGAACGGTTATACGGCCCCAATCAAATCAAAGACGCCGAAGCCTTCTCAAATAAAGTAACCGAGTTGTATGCGGCGCCCGAAGCCCATTCTTTCGATATTATCGAATTCAAGGATGGAAAAATCGTTGAGCGCTATTCCATTCCCAAGATAATTAATAACAAAGTAGTCGGCAGGGTGTGGAGTTTTCGCGATGTCACCGAGCAAAAACAGGCCGAAGCGGAGCTGCGCATCGCCGCAACCGCCTTTGAATCGCAAGAAGGCATGTCCATTACCGATGCCAATCAGATTATTCTGAAGATCAACAAGGCGTTTACCCGCATCACCGGCTATAGCCCGGAAGAAGCCGTTGGCAAAACCCATGCCTTGCTTAATTCGGGTCGCCAGGATGCCTACTTCTACAGCGTCTTGCAACACGCCTTAAATCAGGATGGCTACTGGGAGGGCGAAATATGGAATCGGCGCAAAAATGGGGAAACCTATCCTCAATGGCTCAGCATTACCGCCGTTCGCGATGCGAACAGCCAGATCACCAACTATGTTGCCGCTTTCACCGACATCACCAAAGACAAGGAAGCCGAACAAACCATTCACAACCTGGCTTATTACGATCCGCTCACCGCCCTGCCCAATCGCCGCTTGCTATGGGAGCGGTTAAAGCATGGCATCGAAGTCGAGCGACGCGACGGCAAACAATTAGCATTGCTGATGCTTGACCTGGATCGTTTCAAAGCGGTCAATGACAGCATGGGACACTTGGCCGGCGATGAATTGCTGCAACAAGCCGCGGCCCGCATCAAAGCAAGATTACGCGATGTCGATATGGTCGCTCGTTTGGGCGGCGATGAGTTTATCGTCCTGTTGGAAGACATTACTCATCCGGAAGATGCGGCTCGGGTCGCCGAAGCCATTGTCGCCGACTTAAGCAAGCCTTTTCAATTACTTAAAAACAACACCGATCCCGAGCTCAGCCGAAGGGTTAGAATTGGCGCCAGCATCGGCATTAGCTTGTTTCCGCAGCATGGCGACAGCCCTGAAACGTTGATAGATAACGCCGACATTGCCCTCTATCGAGCCAAAGATGAAGGCCGCGGCTGCTTTGCCTATTTTTCCGAAGAGTTCACCATTATCGCCCGTGAGCGTATCGCGCTGGAAACTCGCCTGCGCCGCGCTACCGAACAGCGGGAATTGTGCGTCTATTATCAGGCGCAAATCGACATCGACAGCGGCCTGATCATTGGTGCGGAAGCGTTGGTACGCTGGCATGACCCCACTAACGGACTGATTTCGCCGTCCAACTTTATCCCCATTGCCGAAGAAACCGGCCTGATTGTGGAAATTGGCGCCTGGGTGCTGCGCGAGACCTGCCTGCAAGGCCGACGCTGGATAGATGCCGGTTTGCCGTCGTTAACTTTAGCGGTCAATGTCTCCCCTCATCAGTTCCGCCGCAGCAATATCAGCGCTCTGGTCGCCGAGGTGTTGAGCGAAACCGGCTTTCCGGCCGAGTTATTAGAACTGGAATTAACGGAAAGCGGCTTAATGGAAAACGAGGAAAAGGCCGTCGAAGTGCTCACTAATTTACGCGCCCAAGGCGTTCGTCTTGCCATTGACGACTTCGGCACCGGTTATTCGTCACTGGCCTATCTCAAACGCTTTCCTCTGGATGTGCTGAAAATCGACAAGAGTTTTATCGATGACATTCCCTCGGTGCAAGACGATATGGAAATTACCGCGACGATTGTCGCTATGGGCCATATTTTAGGCTTCAAGGTGCTGGCCGAAGGCGTAGAAACGCTTGAGCAACTGGCATTCCTGCGGGAAAAAGGCTGCGACACCTATCAGGGCTATATCAAAAGCAAACCCTTGCCGGCGGAAGACTTTGCCCGGTTATTGCGCGATCAAACCTAAGCGGCAGTCGGCTATCTAAACAGGTACGAAATCAAGAAAAACAAAACAGTGAAAGATTAATCCCTGAGCCTTAAAATCAAGTTAAAATAACCTCAAGATTATTCTTGATTAGCTAGATGCTTCAGCTAGCGCTAAAAAGTTCGTCATTCTGGCAGGGATGCCGGAATCCAGTCACATGGATGTGAAGCCATGGACGGGTATCGAGCCTAAATCATGCAGCAATGGTATCGGCAAGTTACCGTCCATGGCGCTGGATACCGGCATCCCTGCCGGTATGACGGTGCTGGCTGAAGCATCTAGATAATCAGGAGATATTAAATCGGAGACCATGCAAATTCGGATTTAAAATCAGTTTTTTTGTATTGCCCCTATATAATCATGCCGTGGTCATTGCTTAATCATCAATGCGTACTGCGTTCCATTTAGTTATTTCAATGTAAACCAACCACAAAAGAGAACACATGCTAGTTATCGTTGGATATTTGATCCTCTCTATATCAATCATGGGCGGATTTATGGGGGGCGGTGGACACCCCGGCGTTCTTTTTCAACCCTTTGAATTTATTATCATCATCGGCGCAGCGGTAGGTGCTTTCGTGTGCGGAAACTCCATGTCGGTTATCAAATCCGCCATCAGCCAGGCCACTGCTACTTTAAAAGGCACCAAGTACAATAAAGAATATTACCTTGACCTGCTGCTGTGTTTTTACGCAATTACCACTAAAACACGCAAGGAAGGCCTATTATCGCTGGAAAGTATTATCGACGATCCGAAAAGCAGCCCGGTCTTTACCCCCAGAATTCTCAGCGATCATCATCTGATGGAGTTTATCTGTGACAATCTGCGTTTGATCGTGACCGGCGTTGAGGTTTACGCGCTGGAAGAACTGATGGATCAGGAACTCGAAACCCATCATGAAGAAGCGCACGCGCCGGTCAAAGCCATCCAGAACCTCGCCGACGGCTTACCGGCCTTTGGGATTGTCGCAGCGGTAATGGGCGTTGTGCATACAATGGAGTCAGTCGGCATTCCGCCTTCGGAACTGGGCAAACTGATTGCGGCGGCCCTGGTGGGAACATTTCTGGGCATTTTGCTGGCCTATGGCTTTATCGGCCCTGTCGGCGCGGTAATGGCAGAACGCGTTGAAGCATCGGGCAATGTCTATAAATGCGCCCAGAAAGGCTTGTTATGTTGCGCCAAAGGCGTATCGCCGGCGATGACTGCGGAATATATGCGCACCATGATTGGATCCTCCATGCGTCCCGGCTTTCAGGAATTGGAAGAACAATTAAGAGCGAATAAAGGTTAACTTAAAAAATGTCCGACCAACAACCGATCATCATAAAAAAAATAAAAAAAGGCGGCCATGCTCATCATGGCGGCGCCTGGAAACTGGCCTATGCCGATTTCGTGACCGCCATGATGGCCTTTTTTTTATTGATGTGGCTATTGGGAACAACCACCGAACCGGAACGCAAAGGCATTGCCGAATATTTTCAAGACCCTTTTAAGGCATCCAGGGAAGGAGGATTGGATGTCGGCGATCGAACCAGCATTATTCAAGCAGGGGGCGCAGATATTACTTCACAGGACTTAGGCCAAGTCGACAAGGGCCTGACGCCTGAACCGAAAGAAATTACGCCCGAGGAAATCGAGAAACAGGCCGAGGAAATCGAGAAAGAAAAACTCGAAAATTTAAAAGACAAAATTCAGGCAAAAATAGATGCAACCCCGGAATTAGGCGAATTCAAAGATCAAATTAAACTGGAAATAACCTCCGAAGGCCTGCGCATCCTGATCGTCGATGCGCAAAACAGGCCCATGTATAAACTGGCCAGCGCGGAACCCGAACCTCAAATCAAATTGATCTTAAGAGCGTTGGCGCCGACTATTAACGAATTGCCCAATAAAGTCAGCGTCAATGGACATACTGATGCGCGGCCTTTTCCGACCAATCAAAAAAAATATACCAATTGGGAACTGTCCAGCGACCGGGCCAATGCCGCTCGATATGAACTGAATCAAGGCGGGCTTGCCGAAGAAAAAGTGTTAAGAGTTATCGGATTATCGTCCAGCGTTCCTTACAACCCCACTACCGAACACTTGGACCCGATTAACAGACGAATTTCCATTATCGTTATGAATAAAAAAGCCGAGCAGGAAGTGTTGCAAAACGTGGGCGATAAGCCTGCAGACACTGAACCCGGTACAGTTCAACCGGGCGGAGATCAACCCAGTGCAGATAAACCGGCTGGCGAACCTGGCGGAGATAAACCGGGTGCAGAGATTGAAACGCTAAAGAGTAAATTTTTTGGCTTATGATTGAGCTATCTCTTAGCCGGTTGATTGCGACCGGTTAAATTACATAGCTCAATATCCGGCAAATTGCCAAAGACCTGCTCTACCGTCTTGTTCCGAGTCAATGCCCCCACTACCAGAGGAAGCGGCTCAGCCCAAATTTCCGGAAAGTCTCTTTCCAAGGCATCAACAATGGGGAAAGCCAGCTTTTCTATAGGCGGACTAAACTCAGCAAACACACCCGGCTTATTGCCTCGGGCATCAACGCGATACCAGCCATGTTGCTTAAGATAAACCGCATTCAATCCATGCAGGCAGTAGGGCGGGCCATCCGTCTCAACCGTCAGCCGCTGATAACACAACCCCGCCGGAATGGCATTGGCTCTTAACAGCGCAGCCAACAGATGGCTCTTGGCATAACAGTAACCTGTGCCGTGAATTAATACCTCAGAGGCTTTACAGGTGACAGGATTCATCCGGTAATCCCAGCTGTGTTTAATCGAATCGCGGACGAATTCAAAGCAATGTTTCGCTACGGCCTCATCGGAAAAACAGCCGTCGGCAAGCTCCGCCGCCTTGGCAGCCACCCAAGGATGATTCCAATCGATATACTCGCTACTGTCGAGATAGTGTTCCATGCCCGCTTTCATTTGCGCCCCAGCTGCCGTTCAGGATGTCGAGGCATCCCCTCATCACCTTTCAACCGGCGAAAATGCTCGCGCATTATAACGGCGGTTACAGCGAACGGAGCCGCATGCGCTTTTTGGCAAGTCCGGTAATGACAATGAGCGACAGGCAGGTCGATACTGTCGATTTCATACGCGATGGCCTCGCATAAGCAGCTGTCTTTCATTTTGTTTCCTTGAGACATCCTATTACTTCTTGGGATAAATGTTTATTGATTACAGAAGGCAGGTTCTTAGGCGATTTAATGCGCAGTTGTTTATTAACATTGAACCTGCCGAACACAACTTCAATATCCTTGGCCGTCACTGCAAATTCTTTTGCCAGGAACCGGACCATATGATCGGTTGCCCTGCCCGCTACAGGCGCGGCAGTGACGCTGATTTTGAGCTGCTTGCCTTTAACCTTGCCGATAGCATCCTGTTTGGCGCTGGGCTGGCCGAGAATATTAAGCACTAAGGTTTCATCATCCCAGGCACAGAAAGAATTAATCGCTAGTCCTTTGTTTTTCATAAACTCATGTCGTTGCCTGTTAAAATCATTACTGCACCGAGTCCCGGTTAACCTCAGTATTGGACATAATTGCAGGAAAACGCACGGTCGATTACAACCACGAAAAAGATAGGCCGCTGCTTAAAACGAATCATTGCCCGAAAATATCGTGTTCCCGCCGAAGCGCGTCCATCGTAGCGCGTGCCCTGCGCGCCTTACCACTACCGGCTCATCTGTTACGAACAATGCATAACATCAACAATCTAAAGGACTAGCTCGATTTTCCATAACCAGTGTGTAATGTTCGACAGTTGGAAACGGATCATAGAAGCCCTGTAGGCCGGAATAAGCCGGTTCGAGCGACAGCGAGAACCGGCGTTTCCGGCAAACACCACCCGAACTCGCCGGAAACGCCACCTCGCGCTACGCGCTTGCATGGCCTTATTCCGGCCTACGCCAATTACACCCAATGATTATCCCGAGTCTCCCGCATCAAATACACCGCAAGCAGACTGATAGCCGCCGCCAACGAAACATAGCCGCCGACCCAAGCTAGTCCTCCCTCAGCGACCAGCCGTTGCGCTATATAGGGCGCAAATGAAGCGCCGAGTATGCCGCCTAAGTTGTAGGCCGTTCCCGCACCGGTATAACGTACCTTGGAGGGAAACAGCTCCGGCAGCAAGGCTCCCATCGGTGCGAAAGTGGCTCCCATTAAAAACAGTTCCAAGGACAGGAAGGCGGTAATCATCAACGGCGAACCGCTTTCCAGCATCGGCTTTAACAGAAAACCGGACAGAAATGCGGCGCTTCCGGCGACCAGCAATACGGGTCGCCGTCCGAAACGGTCGCCTAACCATGCCGATAGTGGCGTGGCCGCGGCCATAAACAGCACCGCCACGCACAGCATGCCGAGAAATTGCTGACGCGGGATGTTTAGCGTGGTGGTGCCGTAACTCAAGGAAAACACGGTTGAAATATAGAACAACGCATAGCAGACAACCATCGCCATCGCGCCCAGCACCAACGGGGCGGCATGAGATTTAACTATTTCCTTAAGCGGCAAGCCAACCTGCTGGCGTTGCTGTAACACTTTGGCAAACACCGGGGTTTCGGCCAAGGCCAGACGCACATACAATCCGATCATGACCAGCACCGAACTGGCAACAAACGGGATGCGCCAACCCCAATCTTTAAACTCTTGATCGCTCAGAAAATGCGCCAGCAGCAGAAAACTGCCGGTCGCCAACAGAAATCCCACCGGCGGCCCTAATTGCGGAAACATGCCATACCAACCGCGTTTTCCGGCCGGGGCGTTCTCGGTCGCCAACAGCGCCGCGCCGCCCCATTCTCCGCCCAAGCCGATACCCTGACCGAAACGCAACAGGCACAGCAACGCCGGAGCCCATGCGCCGATTGCATCGTATCCCGGCAACAAGCCGATCAATGTAGTGGAGACGCCCATCACCAGCAGCGATGCGACCAGGGTGGTCTTACGCCCGATGCGATCGCCAAAATGCCCGAACAGCGTCGCGCCCAAAGGCCGGGTCAGGAACGCAACAGCAAAAGTAAGAAAGGCGCTGAGGGCTTGCGTTGTCGGGTTGCCGCCGGGAAAAAATACCGGGCCGATAACCAAGGCCGCCGCCATGCCATAGATATAAAAATCGTAAAATTCGATAGCGGTGCCGATGAAGCTGGCTAAGGCGATACGGGTAACGGAGGGAGCGGTGGTTTTGCTCATGAATGCCTTGGAGGTCCGATGCGGAATGAAAGCACAGCAATTTATTTTAGAAATCGATTACAGCGAATGTACCCGTTCAAGCATTGGGCCGGCGCTACGAAATTGATGAAGGACATGCCGTGCGCGCCAATGGCTAGCAAGATTATTCGGGCATCCGAAAAGGCGCGCACGGCGCGCCCTACATGCATCAGTCCAATTTAATCCAATCTTCCAGCGCCTCGATAATGGCTTTCGCCTGATCTTTGCTGGAAATATTGAACTTCGATTTTTGCCCAGTTCCTTGACTGTCTCAATACCGCCATCTTCGTATGTTACGGTCAATTCATCTACAGTTTCAGCCATGTTATCTCCAGGTAATTTTGCAACAGCCGTTCAAGAAAACGGGTGTTCCAGGATAATTGTTTCGTCTCTATCGGGACCGGTTGACAAGATAGCAATCTTAACGCCGACCAGCTGTTCAATTCTCTTGATATAAGCTTTGGCATTGTCAGGCAGCGCATCGAAATCGGTTATGCCGGCCGTTGTACCGGTCCAGCCCGGCATGTCTTCGATAATCGCATGACATTCTTCATACTGATCCGCGCCTAAAGGCGCAGTCTCGGTAACGGTGCCGTTAAGTCTGTAGGCGGTACAAATGCCGACTTTTTCCAGACCGTCAAGCACATCCAGCTTGGTTAAACAAATACCGCTAAGGCTGTTCATTTTTGCGGATTTGCGCATCGCGACCGCATCAAACCAGCCGGTGCGACGCTTGCGACCGGTGGTAGCGCCAACCTCGTGTCCTACCGTGCTCAAGTGATCGCCGTTCGCATCGTGCAGTTCAGTCGGGAAAGGGCCATTGCCTACGCGCGTCGAATAGGCTTTAGTAATACCCAATACATAATCAAGATCCAACGGGCCTATGCCGGTGCCGGTAGCAGCGCCGCCGGCCGTGGTGCTGGATGAGGTCACGTAAGGAAAAGTGCCGTGATCTATATCCAGCAATGCGCCTTGCGCGCCTTCAAATAACAGGTTTTTGCCTTGATCCTGGTATTTGTATAAAACCTCACTGACATCAGTCAGCATCGGCTTGATTTGCTCGCCCAGCTTTAACGCTTCTTCAAGGCCTGTTTGATAATCGATTGGATCAGTATGATAGTAATGGGTCAGCATGAAGTTGTGGTATTCGACCAGTTCCTTAAACCGTTCGGCAAAAACCGCAGGATTTAAAAAGTCTCCGGCGCGCAGACCTCGTCTGGCCGCCTTATCTTCATACGCAGGCCCTATACCGCGACCTGTTGTGCCAATTGCCTTGCTGCCTCGGGCTATTTCACGCGCCTTATCAATAGCCGCATGAACCGGCAATATTAGTGTGCAGGCTTCACTGATCAACAAACGGTTTCTAACCGGAATTCCGGCTTTTTCCAGAAACTCAATTTCTTCGAGCAAAGCATTGGGCGATAAAACCACGCCGTTGCCGATCATGCACTGCACATTCTCCCTGAGTATGCCGGAGGGAATAAGATGCAGAACGGTCTTTTCGCCCTGTATAACCAGCGTGTGTCCCGCATTATGTCCGCCCTGAAAACGGATCACAGCTTCCGCCTGCTCCGTTAACAAATCAACCAGTGGGTACCGATGACAACGACATTTTTTCCCATAATTATTCCAAGCTTGCTAGGGGTCTAACGACCCAGTTTTGATGATCTTGTTCCAAGACGGATGTACACTTAAGTTCCTCAGCAGTCCCGGTTTGCCCCGGTAGCTGTTGAACGACCGCCAATCCTTCGGCGCGTAAATCCCTGATTTTTTCATGTAGCGTTGCATCGTCCCCATAGGGCGCGAATATCAAGGCTTGCGGTTGTTTTTGGTAAGATGCTTTGCCTAATACCGACAATACTTTCAAGTCGGCGCTAAAGCCGGTTGCGGCACGCGCGCGTCCGAAAATAGCGCCGATATTGTCATAGCGACCGCCTCTGGCAATCTCCCGGCCGACCGACGGCACGAAAGCGGCAAAAACGACGCCGGTGTGATAATGGTAACCGCGCAATTCAGCTAAATCGAAACTGATCGGTAATGATGGAAAACCGGCCGTCAATTTATCCGCAATGGCCTCCAAATTCGCTAAAGCTTCTTTGACTTCGCCATTAGCCGGTAACAGAACCTCTCGGGCTTTAGCGATGGTTTCCTTGCCGCCGTTCAATTGCGGCAGTTTCAGGAACATCGTTTTAAGCGCGTCATCTATGCTGTAAGCTGCCATCAGCTCTTGAAGTTCGGGTCTGGCTTTACGCTGCAACACGTCGAACAACTCGGCTTCCTGGGCATCGGTTAATCCTGACTGTCTTGACAACGCACGATAGATGCCGACATGGCCTAAATCGAGATGCACATTTTGCAGGCCACTCATCGCCAGCATTTCCAGCATCAAACGGATGACTTCGACATCGCTTTCCTTACCGGCATGCCCGTAAAGCTCGGCGCCTATCTGCATAGGGCTTCTGGTTTTCTCGAGCGGATCGCCTTTGGTGTGCAAAATAGTGCCTGTATAACAAAGGCGGGTCGGCCACTCGGCATTAAGATTATGCGCATCGATTCTGGCCACTTGCGGCGTCATATCCGCCCTGACCCCCAACATTTCACCGCTGATCTGATCGGTCAGCTTGAAGGTTTGCAATTCCAGGTCATGACCTGAACCGGTCAACAACGAGTCCAGATAATCTATAAAGGGCGGAATAACTAATTCATAGCCCCAGCAAGCAAATGTATCGAGTATCTTACGGCGCAAGCTTTCAAGATGCTTAGCCTCTTCCGGCAAAATCTCTTCTATGCCGTCGGGCAAAAGCCAAGAGTCTTTTTGTTGCATGTTTTGTATGTCCCACTCAAACAAAACGCCCCGCATGCGGAGCGTTGGTTAAGGATAGTAGGGGCAATCCCTTGTGGTTGCCCTTGATCTGGGCAGGCCGCAAGGCCTGCCCCTACTTTTGTTGTTTAAAATATCTGAAGAAGTCGGAATCCGGATCAAGCACCATCATGCTTGAACTGGTAAAGGTCTTCTTATAGGCATTCAAGCTGCGGTAAAAAGTAAAAAACTCGGCATCTGCGCCGTAAGCTTTAGCATAGATTTCAGCAGATTTTGCATCGCCCTCACCGCGTAGCATTTCCGCATCCCGGAACGCGTTCGCCATGGTAACAACCCGCTGTCTATCGGCATCAGCGCGAATTCTTTCAGCGGCTTCCGCGCCTTGCGAACGGAATTCACGGGCAACCCGCTCACGCTCCGCTTCCATTCTGCGGTACACAGAACTACTGACTTCGTCAGGCAAATCGATGCGCATCACCTGAACATCGATAATTTCCATGCCTAAAGCAGCCGCAAGCGGTTTGGCGTTTTTAATCAATATTTCACGAATAGCCTGACGATCCGTTGAAACCAATTGCTGGATATTTCGCTTGCCGAATTCACCCCGGAAAGCGTCTTTAACGATTTGATCCAGGCGTAAATTAGCCTGATCGACATCACCGGCAACCACCGTATAAAACGTGGTGACATCGCCGATGCGCCATTTGACGAAAGAATCGACAATAACGTTTTTCTTTTCGGCGGTTAAAAAACGTTCCGGCTTGGCTTCCATCGTTTGAATACGCTTATCGAACTTTTTTATATTGTTGATAAACGGCCATTTAAAATGCAGCCCCGCTTCGTAATCGTTCTTTACGATCTCGCCTAAACGGAACTTGATGGCCTTTTCCGTTTCACTGACGGTAAACAAACACATCATGCTGATAAACAGCAATGCGCCCAAACCTACCACTATTTTATTCTGTGTCATTAGCGTCCCCTTGCGTCACGGCCGCGCGTTGAAGTTCGCACAGCCGGCTGTGCCGCTTCAACCGCTGTTTGAGCGGTTTGTTCCGCTGTGCTTTGAGGAACATTGGGTTGTTGAAGCGTAGGCTGATGCTGGATCATTTTGTCTAATGGCAGGTAAAGCATATTATTACTGCCTTTAACATCAACCATCACGGTATTGGTTTCAGCCAATACCGATTCCATGGATTCGATATAAAGACGCTTTCTGGTCACATCAGGCGCTTTGGTATATTCGGTAAGCAGTTTTGAAAAGCGGTTGGATTCACCTTCGGCCTGCGCAATAACCTGTTCTTTATAGCCCTCGGCTTCCTGTATTTTTCTTGCCGCCGCGCCGCGTGCTTTCGGCACCACGTCATTGGAGTAGGCTTCCGCCTCATTGATCAAGCGCTGCTCGTCTTCACGCGCCTTGATGGCGTCTTCAAATGAGTTTTGCACCTGTTCAGGGGGCTGAGCATCCTGAAGGTTAACGCTGGTAACCTGGATGCCGGATTTATAATTATCCATCACATCCTGAATCTCTTTTTTAATCTGGGCCACGATTTCGCTACGGCCCTCGGTCAAAACAAAGTCCATTTTGCTGCTGCCGACCACGCCACGCTGCGCGCTTTCGGTAACCTGCTTCAAGGTGGCCGCAGGATTTACAACGCTAAAGATGAAATCCTTTGCGTCTTTAACTTGATACTGTACCGCCAAACGAACGTCGACGATGTTTTCATCTTTGGTCAACATTAACGCTTCTTTCGGCACCGAACCAAGAGTCTGCTCGGTCCCGCCGCTACGGTAACCGACTTCGATATATCGCTGTTGCTTAACATCAACGACGGTAACAGTCTCTATAGGCGCCGGAAAATGCCAGTTTAAACCCGACTGGGTTGTCGCAACATACTTGCCGAATCGGGTTTCAACGCCATGAGTACCTTCATCGACAATATAAAAGCCGCTTAATCCCCATAACGCTAATGCGCCGACTACGACAAAGCCAAGACTTTTCAGCGGAGGAATACCGGAAGAGTTGTCATCGCCCTCTTTGCCGCCGCCAAAAAAACCGCTTAACTTTTCTTGCAATGACCGTATTGCTTCATCCAGATCGGGCGGACCTTTTTGGTCGCCGCGCCCGCTCCAGGGGTCTTTCTTATCGCCGCCAGGCTCGTTCCAGGACATAACTTTGCTCCATATTGGTTACTTAAACTTACCGATTCATGTTCGACATTCTATCGTAAATATCGGCGAAAGGCGAAAGGTACAAGGCGAAAGGCTGAAAACCCACCACTTTCACCTAGTGTCTTTTACCTTTTGCCTTTTTTAAAGCATTTCTTCAATTTCGACCGATTTCAGCAAACCCAAATACTTCGTATCGATTTCGATGATTAATTCACAGCCGCCCAAATCATCGGTTTTCTCACTGATTATTCTGGCGCATGCAAATAATTTAGACCTTATATCGCCTTGATCAGGCTGCAAGCGACACTTTCTTTTGACTTTTGTATTTGAAAATATTTCCGCCAATGCCTGATAAAGCAGATCGACACCGGCTCCGGTTTCGGCGGACAACCACACCCGAAGCGGATTGCCGACATCATCCCGTTCAATTCGCGGCTGGATGCCGGTCAATAAATCTATTTTATTGAACACTTCAAGCTGCCTGATTTCATTAGCGTTAATATCTTCAAGCACCTGATTGACCTGGTAAACCGTCTCAGCCCTGTCATCACTGCCGGCATCAATCACATGCAGCAATAAATCCGCTTCACTGGCTTCCTGCAACGTGGATTTGAATGCCGCCACCAATTCATGCGGCAAATGTCGTATAAAACCCACCGTGTCGGCCAAAACAATCTCGCTGCTATTGGGTAGCTTGCAGTTGCGCAAGGTCGGGTCCAGCGTGGCAAACAACTGATCCGCCACGTAAATATCGGCACCGGTCAACTTATTAAACAAGGTTGATTTACCGGCATTGGTGTAACCCACCAGGGAAACTGATGGAACTTCGGCTTTTTTCCGTTTGCTGCGCCCTTGATTCCTTTGCTTGTCGACTTTATCCAAACGCTGTTGAATCTGTTTAATACGCAAACCCAATAATCGCCGGTCGGTTTCCAACTGCGTTTCACCCGGCCCGCGAAGCCCGATGCCGCCTTTTTGACGCTCCAAATGCGTCCAACCGCGAACCAGCCGGGTCGACAAATGCTGTAATTGCGCTAATTCAACCTGTAGCTTGCCTTCAAAGGTTTGCGCGCGCTGGGCAAAAATATCAAGAATCAGTCCATTTCTATCGACCACCCGAACGCCCAAAAAGCCCTCAAGATTTCTTTCCTGACTGGGTGAAAGCGGGTGATTAAATAAGACAATATCGGCTTCATAGGTTTCAATAATAGCTTTAAGCTCATCAAGCTTACCTTTGCCGACAAAATATTTTGGATCGGGTTTTTTGCGACTGCCTGTTACCACATAGACAGGATCGGTTCCTGCCGACTTAGCCAACTCTTTTAATTCTAAAAGATCTTCCTGCATGGAGCGAAGTGTCAGATGAACAAGGACGGCTCGTTCACCTGATTCGGGACGATCAAACAACTAAATACCCCATAGGCGTGATGATAAAAAAACTTTTACTTTCCGTGTACATACAACTGCCCGGCAGATTTATCGATTGCAAAGGGTTAATCATTCGTCGCCGGAATCAGTGTCATGCGTCAACTTTACAGCTTTACTCGGCACGATGGTGGATATGGCATGCTTGTAAACCATCTGGCTTGAGGTGTTTTTCAGCATGACCACGTACTGATCAAATGAGTCCACCTTACCCTGTAACTTTATCCCGTTAACAAGGAAAATAGAAACAGGCGTGTGCTCTTTTCTAAGCGCATTTAAAAAATTATCCTGTAAATTTTGACCTTTTGACATCCGATTTCTCCTTATTATTTTAAAACTAATGATTAAGATAACTGCAATTACAAATCAACACAAATCAATACGCCGGTTTCAGAATACTTTTTAGCCTAGGCTGCGCATATCCTGAGCTTTCCTGACGTTACTTTGTAATCATAAAATACAATGGGGGACATTTTTATTAATTCAAGCAGCTTACCCTGTCCATTGATGCAATCTTTGCAACTCTTTTTATCCAACGTTTTGGTGACCGTGTCGACTTTTAAATCCGTTAAACGGCTAAAAATAACCCGCGTTAACTTTCGTCAACAACGGGAATCTTGCCAATTTTAGCTTGCCATATCCTTGGCGCGATTTGATGCACCGAGACTCCCGCAGTATCGACAGCAACCGTAACCGGCATATCCTCAACAACAAACTCGTGAATGGCCTCCATGCCGAGATCCTCAAAAGCGACAATGCGCGACTTACGGATGGCTTTTGAAACCAGATAAGCCGCGCCGCCGACCGCCATTAAATAAACGGCTTTATGCTTTTTGATAGCGGCAATTCCTTCCGGCCCACGCTCGGACTTACCGATCATGCCGAGTAAGCCGGTTTTGTCCAGCATCAGTTCGGTGAACTTATCCATACGCGTTGCCGTGGTCGGACCGGCAGGCCCTACTACCTCGTCGCGAACCGGATCGACCGGCCCCACGTAATAAATGAATTTATTGGTAAAATCGACACTCTCAGGCAAGGCTTCGCCCCGTTCAAAAAGCTCGGCCATGCGTTTGTGCGCCGCGTCTCTTCCGGTCAGCAGAGTGCCGCTAAGTAATAAGGTTTCTCCCGGCTTCCAGCCTTCCAAATCCTGTTGAGTCACGGTATCCAAATTAACCCTGCGGGCAGTGGCACCGGCGTCCCAGGTAATTTCAGGCCAATCTTCCAGGCGCGGCGGCTTGAATTCGGCCGCTCCGCTACCATCCAGAACAAAATGCACATGACGAGTGGCAGCGCAGTTAGGAATAATGGCAACCGGCTTGTTGGCCGCATGGGTCGGATAATCGTTGATTTTAATATCCAGCACCGTGGTCAGACCGCCCAAACCTTGAGCGCCGATACCCAGCGCATTGATTTTGTCGTACAGCTCCAGGCGTAATTCTTCAAGCGCACTGTTAGGACCACGTACGATTAGCGCCTGGATGTCTATCGATCCCATGCATGCCTGCTTTGCCAACAGCATGGCTTTTTCAGCCGTACCGCCTATGCCGATGCCCAAAATGCCGGGCGGACACCAGCCCGCGCCCATGGTAGGAACGACTTTCAACACCCAGTCAACAATACTGTCCGAAGGATTGAGCATCGCAAACTTTGCTTTAGCCTCGGAACCTCCCCCTTTGGCGGCTATTTCGATGTCGAGCGTATCGCCGGGCACGACTTCCATGTGAATCACCGCCGGCGTGTTATCTTTGGTGTTGATGCGCTTACCTGCCGGATCGGCCAGTATCGACGCGCGCAAGACATTATCGGGATGCCGATAAGCGCGCCGAACGCCCTCGTTAATCATATCGGCGACACTCATGTCTGCGTCCCATCGAACATCCATACCGATTTTTAAAAATACCGTAACAATGCCGGTATCCTGGCAAATCGGGCGGTGGCCTTCCGCACACATCCGCGAGTTGATCAAGATTTGCGCCATCGCATCCCTGGCTGCCGGATTCGCTTCTTTTTGGTAGGCCTCATGCATGGCCTTGATAAAGTCCAGCGGATGATAATACGAAATATATTGTAGAGAATCGGCAATGCTTTGAATAAGATCGTCTTGACGAATGATGCTCATCGGGGTTCCCTGCTAGATAGTTGCTAATAACTCAGTTAGCGTATTATATATTACCCGCACGAGTCACTATAAAAACGGATTATTATCCAAGGCGAAACCCGCGGCGTTCTTGTGCCCGCCTCCGCCAAAACTTAAGGCCAAATGACCTACATCGTAATCGCCGATTGAACGGAGCGAGAAAGTCCATTGTTGCTTTCTGCCGTCATACTGATACGTCATCCCAAACGTGCCTGATTTTTCAGCCAACACATGACCAAGATCGCTTGAGAATAATGACGGCGCATTAACGGCCTGCCCGACTCGACCCGCCACCGAAACGCTATGCGCGGATTTGGCGAGCCTTTGCACCATCCTTGCCACACAGTCAACCTGTATGCGACCTACCGCCAACAGTTCCGCCAGATCAAGCGAGCCTATGTCGGCAAAAGCGATAGGCATGCTTTCATACAGCGCCGTTGTTATTTCACGGGTACCGTCCAGCTTGAAGCGCCAGAGATCGCGATCTTCGATATGCAATAGGATTTTAGGCGGTTTCAGGTCGTGGAAAAAATACTGCCAAGCCAAGACGCACCCGCTCCGTGACATATCGAAATTGATCGACAGGTTTTCAGGAACCGGTTGCACCTTAAAAAAACGATCGCATTGTTCCATGGCAGTTATGTGGTGATCGATCAGGATGATCCGGCCTGCTTTCGCCGCGGCATCGACCAATAACTGGGGCGGGTAAGAATAATCCAATATATACAGTATGGCTCCCGCTTCAAAATCGGGAATATCGTCGCCATAGCGAGCCGGAATGAAACGGACTTGATTGCCCAACTTACAAAATGCGCTCCATGCCGCACCTAAGCCATCCAGGCAATCGGCATGATAAATAACTAAGGTTTCATTGATTTCCGGCATGCTCTTAAAAAAATCCCTGCTTACTGAATGGGTCGAGGGCTATTGCCCGCTGTTTGACTGTATTTTACACGACCCGAGTCCTAATCCTAAGCGCACACTCTGATTTTCAGGTATCAATCCCGAAAAAGAACCCGCTTTACAGCCCCACCGCACCCATAGCAGTGAAATGAATTTACAATTAGGAAATCTGCTTTGATATTACCCATCAAGAAACTTGCTTTGACCAGCCCGATGGGCTGAATATTGGACTTAAGCTTGTATTGCAACCGCTGGACCGTTAACTTCGTGCTTAATCGTACTCGATGCGAAACACAGTGGATATTCAGGCGATTGTTATAGCACAGGATTAACCGCGTTTACTTACTTTTCCACTGTTACTCAATGGCAATACTGCTTCGTTACGGCTTAACGGTGTGATTTCTACAGAACCTAAGCCACGGATACCGAGCTCTTTTGCTGCGGCATAGGATAAATCCATATCCCTTTTTCCATGAAAAGAACCTCGGTCATTAATTCGAACAACAACACTGCGATGATTTTGCAGATTGGTCACCTTAGCGTAAGACAGCAGGGGTAGCGTTTTGTGTGCGGCAGTCATCGCATACATGTCATATTTTTGACCGCTGGCCGTTTTCCTGCCGTGAAACTCATTGCCATACCAGGAAACCGTGCTTCGATGATTATCCGACGAATGCTTGGTTTTATGGTTTTTCACCAAAGCATGTTTGGACGCCTTATGAGCTGAGCGATGTTCGGACGCTTCGGCTGTTTGTATGGGGTTAACAAAATAACTGCATATAAAAAAAACAGGAACTGCTAGCATGATTTTATTCATAGGATAGAGCCTTTTTTATTTAAATCCGGCCCGATTCTAACTTAACAAGTCTTAAGCCTAGCTTAAATATACAAAATCAATGCCTTGCAGAAGAAGCGCTTTAAGTAGCACCGCCTTGAAAATTCTTTCACTACTTAAACTCACACCTACTGTATTATTACAAATTTTTTAAGAGCTCAGGAACCCATTATGAATAGCTATGAACAGAGTAAAAAGGCCAGGCGTATCGTTTCGGTGGTTTATATTTTAATAATGGCGGTGGTTATGAGCGGAACCTACCTGTCGCAACAACAAAAAGAAGCGGCGGCTAAAACATCGAAAAACTCACCCGGTTAGACCGTACCGCTTTTAAAACACACGGCCACAGCAACATCACGCAATTAAGATGCTTGAAATCACGCCGGAGTGCAGGCTTCGCCTGCAAACGCAAACAAAGCCCGCACTCCGGCTACAAACTTACGCCGTGAGTTGTTCAAATTATTTCATGCTTATTCCTTAGCCTAAAGAATTGCCTACTGTTTCTATTAAAAACCAGCGGGAAAGCCACCTGATCCCAACCTATCTACACCTGTTCTTCGGATAGAGACTGACAACCGGAAGCAATCATTTCCAAAAGCGTACAGGGCTAAATAAAACGTAGCTCACCTACCGCCAAAACCGCACCTGTTAGGTGCCGCCGCACCATTTCAATACATATTAAGCCTATATCTGACCGGCAACACTCCGCGCTATGGGCGCCCCTTCTTTCGGTATAAATATTGCTTTATTTTTGGCGCGACCTAACTATTCGCCGATTTTTCATTTCCTGATACAGGAAGGCAGATGTCTTCATCCCTAATAACTAAAAAATTTAGCCCCACCCTGAGAAAATTATTGCAGGACCGGGAACGCATGCTGAGCACCCTCATGAGCAACCTTAAAGGGATGGTCTATTGTTGCCTGCTGGATGAAAACTGGACCATGGTATTTGTCAGCGATGGTTGCAATAGACTTACCGGCTATGATGCCGAGGATCTGCTTTTTAACCACCGGATTACTTATGAGGCGCTGACCCTCGAGGATGACCGCGCCTGGGTGCGCGATCATATCGAAAGCATCGTAAGGACCGGCGAACACTTCGACCTGGAATACCGCATTACCCACGCCAACGGCACTATCCGCTGGGTGCAGGAAAGCGGAGGCCCGCTGTTCAACGAAATGGGCGAGCTGGAAGCATTAGAAGGCTTCATTCAGGACATTACCCGCCGCAAGCACAGCGAACAACAAGCGTACGAAGCAGAGGAACGCTACCGATCCATTTTTGAAAATGCCATGGAAGGCATCTATCAAACCAGCCCCTCCGGGCAATATCTCAACTTTAATCCTGCGTTGGCCAAGATCTACGGCTATGACTCGGCACACGACCTAATGCGTGGCGTCAGCGATATCCAAAAACAACTTTATGTCGATCCGGGCAAGCGCGCCGAGTTTATCTCCTTGATGAAAGCACATGGATATGTGCATAACTTCGAAGCGCAGGCTTACCGTAAAAATGGCGATATTATCTGGATCACTGAGAACGCACGGGAAATCCGCGACGCCACCGGAAAACTGCTGTTTTATGAAGGCTCAGTGGAAGATATTTCCGAGCGCAAGGACCACGAGCGCCAAATCGAATATCAGGCGACGCACGACAGCCTGACCGGACTGTTGAATCGTACCTTGTTGGCGGATAGGCTTCAGCAGTGCATGAGCCTTGCGGACCGCAATGGCAGCAAGCTGGCAGTGGCCTTCGTCGATCTTGATCAATTCAAATTAATTAACGACAGCATGGGCCACCACGTCGGAGATGAGCTGCTGATAACGATGGCTGGCCGGCTATCGAGCTGCGTGCGCGAATCCGATACCGTGGTGCGGCTAGGCGGAGACGAATTCGTGCTGTTGCTGACCAGCCTGCAAAAGGTCGAGGACATCTCACAGAGCATGCAACGCATTCTTGCCGCAGTGACGACGCCCTGGGTAATAGAGGGACGCGACTTTGTCGTTTCCTGTAGTATCGGCATCGGCATCTATCCTGATGACGGACCGGATCCCAACACGTTACTCAAAAATGCCGATTCGGCAATGTACAAAGCCAAGCAATCGGGCCGCAATAATTTCCAGTTTTATACCAGCGAACTTAACAAGGTATTGACTGAGCGGATGGAGATTGAATATCGCCTGCGCCACGCTATAGAAAACGAAGAGTTTCTACTGCACTACCAACCCAAGGTGGATTTCGCAACCGGCAAGGTATGCGGCGTCGAAGCGCTGATCCGTTGGCAACCGCCGGGCGAAACCATGATACCGCCCTTGAATTTCATTCCGGTAGCCGAAGAAACCGGGCTGATCGAAGAAATTGGCCGCTGGGTGCTGATAAGCGCCTGCCGCAAAGCCGGTGAGCTAAAAAAGCTGATGGGACGCCCCATCCCTGTCGCCGTCAACGTTTCGCCACGGCAGTTCCGGCAAATTGATCTGGTCGATATGGTGGCGTCCGTGCTTAAAAGCACGGCGCTCGATCCGCAATGTCTGGAGCTGGAAATTACCGAAAGCAGTCTGGCCCAAGACCCTGTTAATTTCATCAAGACCTTGCACGACCTCAAGACACTGGGCGTCAAACTGGCGATTGACGATTTCGGCACCGGCTACTCAAGCATGGCTTATCTCAAGGACTTTCCGGTTGACCGGCTTAAGATCGACAAGACCTTTGTCGGCGACCTGGAAACCGAGTCGGCCAATATTGCCATCCTCAAAGCCATCGTCGCACTGGGACACAGTTTGGGCCTAAAGGTCGTGGCGGAAGGAGTGGAAACCGCCTATCAGCAAGCATTCCTGCACGGGATCGGCTGCGATGAATTACAAGGCTACTACTTCAGCAAGCCCTTGCCGGCTGAGGCGTTTGTGGCACTGCTGACTAGCGGCGCGGGCTGACTGGATAACGGGCGTAAGCCGTATTTATCAGTTCAGTGGAATGGAGTTCAAGACATAAACAGTAACTCGAAAAGCGCCTCTCTATGTTGCAAAAGCCAAGACATTGCCCCTTCTTTCCACCAATCAAAATAAAGAACAGTGACTTATGCCTGATGCAGGGCGTACCGTGCGCGCCTCAGAAATCACTGCGTCCTACTACCTTTCGTCGATCACAGTCATTCAGTTAACCGCCTTTTTGCGGCCAATGCGTCGCATTAGTTATTATCTGATGTTACGCATGCTCATAATAAAAAGCGTAGTCCACGAAAAACACGAAAATAGTTAAAACACATCAGAAGGCCTGCCTATCGGCCTGCTTCTTGCCCAACGCCAGGCCAGAGACTATCGGAATGACGACACATCCCGTAAATACGTGTGTAACACGAAGTTTCACCTCCCTGTGCCTGGGCTCCGGCATAACACACAGGGATGTGGGGAATGCAGATATTGCAGGAGGCGGATTCAACTCCGAAGTGCAATCCTAGTAATCATGCGGCGTCCCTCTCTT
>DAINRH010000009.1:0-30811 GCA_036741905.1 Methylobacter sp.
AGTAAATGAATCGGGAGCAGCATCCAAAACAAAATCCCCGGCATATCTTTAACGAATGTCCACACCAGATTGCGGTGCCCATGATATACGGCGAAATCACTGTGCTGCCCGCCAGTCGTACCTGAACCGACATGATGCGCCACAGACTGAGGCACATAGAGGCAACGGTAACCTGCCAGCCGCAAGCGAAAGCCGAGATCCACATCTTCCACGTAACAGAAGTAGTCTTCATCGAACCCGCCAATTTCGCGCAAGACGCTACGGCGAAAAAGAGCAGCCGCCGCACAGGGCGAAAATATTTCGTGCGCCTTCTCCATCGTCGCCGACACGGGCTTGCCATGTCCCATGCGCCAAACCAAGCCGCTCAGGTGGTAGGCATCCCCGGCTCCGTCCAGCAGCGTTGGGTCGGCCGCGCTGACTAGCCGGCTGCCGAATGCATCGAATTCCGGATTAGATTCAGTCGCCGCCAACAGCGCTTCCAGCCAGCGCGGTTCGGCGAACGCATCGGGATTGAGCAACGCAATCCATTCCGACTCGGCAGAAGCGGCCTCAATCGCCAGATTGTTTCCGCGTGCGAAACCGGTGTTCCGGCTTCGCAGCATCAGTTGCACCGTAGGGAAGCGCCGCGCGATCTCAACCGAATCATCGGCGCTGGCGTTATCCAACAGAATGATCTCGTGCGGCTTGACCGTTTGATTCATCAACGCGGTCAAACACCGTTCAAGAAACGGCTCGCCGTTCCAATTGACGATAATTACTGTGACCTTAGGGTCAAATGCATTGCGTTTAGTCAATTGGATTTTTCTGATGAACTGCGTTTGGAATTGTCAACATTCAACTCGGTTTTCTCGCGACGATGACAAACTGTCCGCCAAGGAGCCACCATATGGGGGGGAATGCTAAATAAAGCTTCACAAAGATAGGCCATTGCGGCAAACGGCTGGATGTTGAGAAGGGAACGAATTTGGGAATCACTTCTTCAACTATAAACCCCGCTTTTTCAAAAGCTTCTTTGCAGGACAAGTGACTTAACGGCAAAATATGATCGTAATAATCCCAGTACCTGCCAGGCTCATAGCGAATGTTGGGCTGCATTGTTACATAGCGTCCATTAGGCTGTAATACGCGGAATGCCTCGTTCAAAACATCGTCCATTGTTTGCCTGTCGGGAAGATGCTCAAAAAAATTACTGCTAAAGCACACGTCGATGGATGACGAATCAATGTTATCCATTGCACTTGCGCTCGAAAGGTACAGCTCAACATCATCGTTAAGATATTTCCCGGCATCGGGATTCAGGTCAATTGCAATTTTTCGCCCCGCTTCGATATGGTTAGAAAATTCGCCATATCCACAGGCAATATCCAGAATCGTATCCGTCGGCTTGACGTATCGACTAAAGAAGCAATCGCACAATACTTTCCAAACAGCATCTTTCTTTGCTCTGTCCTCTGCGCTAAATCTGATTTCATACAGCTCTTTTAATCCCTGCATAGCCATATCAACCCCGATCCCTGCCATCTGGCAAATGGTATGTATCCGAAAATATTTCTTTACGCATGCGTAACATATCGCTGATGGTGAAAATTATATTTTTCATTGATGTAGCCGAGCCTGCGCCAAATTCTCGTGGAAATGTTTGTATCCCGACCTCTCCTACCGGCGTACCGCCCAGCATAGTTTTGATGGCCATTTCCGCGCCAATAAACGGGCTGTTTGAGTTTAATTCGACATACTCAAGAATTGAGCGGTTAAACACCCTTATACCGGTTGAAATGTCTCTAAACCGAGTATCGAACAGCGATCTTAGGACGGCGTTGTAAATGTGCGAAATAAATATTCTTTTTGTCGAATACAGTTTCTTGTATCGAAAGGCGATTATCAATCCGTAATACTGACGCAATGCCAGCATCCTTTTAAGGTCGAGAATGTCGTATTCGTCATCGCCATCCACCATGCAAATCCAATCGTATTTTGTGTTTGCAATGCCGGATTTCACCGCTGCCCCATACCCCCTGTTTACTTCATGATGCACTACCTTGACTTGAGGATATTCGCGCTCAAGTTGATCGGCAATTTCTCCCGCTTTATCGGGAGACGCGTCATTTACGATGACGACTTCATATTGATTGGCAATTTCATCGAATAGCCTAATGGCTTTTTCAGTTACCAATCGTACCGTTCTTTCATCGTTATAAACGGGAAAGAAAAAACTAATGTCCGGCTTGTTCATTCACTCTCCAATTCAATTTTAAAACTTTAAGTATTTATAGATCGGCCACGGAATTAACTTGATTATCATCGCTATAATCAGCCAGTAACGAGGAAAAAAACTCACGCCAATATCTTTGTGAATATCGCGATATACCCGTTGCGCCAGTTCCTTAGGAGCGCCTTTAGGCAATGGCACGTTATACGCGAAGGCCAAATTGGTATCCATGTATCCCAATACGTAAAACTGAACGACAACGTTTCTATCGACACAGGCGTGCCGTAAACTTTCAAAATAAAATCGCATGGCCGTTTTTGCGGCCGAATACATCATGTTGGACCCTCGCCCGCGTACGGATGCAATACTGCCAAAACCAACAAGAGATATTACGCTGTCTTTGTGCGTTCTTTTTAAGAGTTCGCTAACAAGACTGCAAATCGACAAGCAGTTCACCCTGAATAGTCCATCAATTGCTGACCTTTCTATTTCCAGGGTATCCGTCTCGATCACTGTGCCCGCCGGCACAAGCATCCCCTTAAAATGCGCGCCTGCCGAATCTACGGCTTCCAGTATCTCCGAAAAGTCCGGCTGCGAAGCCGCAAGGTCAAGTTTCACTGCTTTTGCCGAAATACCGAATCTCAACATCAAGTCTAAAGCCACGGCATGGGTGTCGCGGCCTTCTCTGGAAACGAGGACCAGATCGTGTCCCTTTGAAGCAAATATTTCCGCAATAGCCCTGCCCACTCCGGAAGAGCCGCCGACGATTATATACATATTAGAGGCCTATCCTGGTACTTAACTCTGATCGATACATGCGTAAAGGATCAAATGCTTGCAATCGGGATTTGAATCTTGCGTAGCTAGGCAATGTTTGAGACACCACGTCCGCTGGAACTCTTGAGTCTTTGCTTAAATTAGATTGCGCTCCCGTTTCAATTGCCAATTGATCGAGCAGCTTCAGGAAACTTGGCAGCCTACTATTTCGATTGAAATTTAACGCAACCAGATAGCCTTCTCCCGACATGCTTAATGATGTCTGCTTGCCGCGGAACATTTTCAGGGAAATCATCACTAAAGGCTGATTATGTTGGTCGATTAAATCTTGCAGCTTCTGAATAAACGTTTCGGCAACATGCTGACCCACAAGCACCTGTATTTCGGAGAAACCTTTCCGCCCGTAGAAACGGTGGTATAGCGTGTTGTAAGCGAATGGGAATGTCGCTTTGTTCACGTCCGTAATTTCAACAGGATTCAATTTATTCATTACCATAAAAAGGCGGTTCGCAGCGGTTACTGTAGCGTTATTCCAAAGTGAAAACCGCATCCCTGCGCGACTGCGAGCGGTCATCGTCTTCTTTTTCAAAGAAACGCGAATATCGGCTTGATTGCCTTGCAGCCAACGGCCCATAAAAACGATCCCGGCGCCAAAAGTCTTGCCTCGGCGCGTGCCGTCATGCCAGCTGTAGATGAAATCTGCTTTATCACTGTATTCGGCAAGCTTTTGCATAGCCTCATTAAGCGAGGCTACGGGTATTTTTGTCACTTCAAACGCGTTTGAGGGCAATTCGACCAGTTGTAAAGTCACATCGACAATAATTCCGGTCATGCCAAACCCGCCGCAGGTCAGTCCGAATGTTTCCGCATTTTCGTTCGGCGACAATCGCATATAACCGTGGGTAGGGTGGAACACATTTATTTCTGCCACCCAGTCCGAGAATGTTCCGTCTTTCCATGGATTCTTACCGTGCGCATCGACTGCAACACATCCCCCGACTGTTATTTCAGGATAACCGGGTAATACCGGAAAGTATAAACCTCGCTGCATTGCCCAGTCCATCAGCTTGCCAAGGGGCATGCCGGCCTCAACTTTGACGGTCTTAAGCGATGGATCGAAATCGAGAAAACGATCGAAATTGTTCATCTCCTGAACAAGTGTTTTTTCGCCGAAACCGGCTGCCGAAAAAGAGTAGCCGCCGCCGCGGGCTATTCGATGTCGGCTTCCAAAATCCATTTCAAGGTGTCTGTAGCGATCCGGCCTTTGGTGACTCGCGCATAACTCCACCGCACCATCAAAGGAAATAAACGTTGATTCTTTTATCAGTTTTTCACTCATGTCTAATACGCCTAAGTGCCTGTCTCGACTTCGAGTCAAAGGTGAAAATCAGCACGCCTACAACAGTAATGCTGCCTAACAAAACGCCTTGCACCAACAACGAAGCAGCCACGCCAACTGATTTATCAAGCTGCAACATTCCAAATGTTAAGAGGAAGGCATATTGCAAAGTGCCTATGCCCGCCGGTGCGGATGGGATGGCGGCAGCCAAGCCGGTAATGCCTTCCAGCAGCAGCACTTCCGAGGCTGACAGCGACACGCCAAGCGATTTAATGATTGACCATATCGCTAAAGTATTAAATGTCCATATCAATAGGGTTTCTATAATGACCAACGATAAATTTTTCGGCTTGAGCAGGATACTGAATCCCTTTTTAAAATGTCCGAATCTTTCATGAAAAAACACCGCCAGCTTATTTGAAAGCAATCGATTTTTTGTTAACAAATACAGCCCGCCTAGTATGAAAATACTCACTCCGGCTATTAAAAGCGCCCCGCCCATCTTGGATATTGCGCCCAAGCGATTCAACACCTCAAATGCTCCCCAGCAAGTCAACAAAAGCACTGCGGCAACGTCAATCAGTTTTTCCAGCACTATGGTCCCCATAAGAGAAAAACGCGAAATATTTCTTTGAATGCCGAGAAGATGGGCGCGCAAAATGTCGCCAAGACGGAATGGAAATATATTATTTGCGGCGGAACTAATGCAGAACGAATTACTTATTGATGAGTACCGGATGGTGTCGTCCACACTAATCAGTATCCGTTTCCATCTGAGTATTCTTAATAGTATTTCAGCCCAATAAAATGCTAAGGCGATCAATAGCCAGAACACACTGGTCTGCCGTAATAGTTGACTAATGCTGACCACATCGACTTGCTTAACCACCAGGAAAATCAGGCACAAGCTTATCGCTATGCCTACGTATCCTTGTAACTTGGATGCTATTTTCATTTTCGCAGGCCCGTATCAAATTTTGGCGAGCGGCCCAACGCGAGACTGCGGAAAACTAGAGATGCGGCGGAAGTGATCATCTAAATGCTCTGCTTTTCAATGCTGTCGATTTTAGAAACGATAACCGCTTGAGGATGCGCGTCTGCTTCGGCGGCGAGTTGTCGCGTGTCACATACGCCCAGCGTATCGGCGCGCGCGCAGAGCAATGCTATATTGATTGCGACCTGAATAATCACTATAAAAGAAAGCGTCTTGCCGGTAATGCGATTCTGCATCCATTTCAACGATAGCAAAATTAATATAGGGAAGATTGCTTGAAAACCATGCAAGGCGGGAACGGAAGGCGTGCTGAAAATCATAACCAGAAGCAGCCCTGGAACTAAGACTCCGTAAAGAATAAGGAAGCGATGTGCCGCGAAGTATTGCTGACAGCCAGCATAGGCTTGAGCGAAAAACAAAATCCCAACTACGCCGGGAATGCATACAAGAGACGCTTGCAATAGCTGGTCGCCATTAAACGGGAATACTTCCAGGAACCTTGGAGAGACAATCAGGTATAGATTGGGGATGCGCACCCAAATTGTATCGACCAGCGTACCTCCGTTAAAGAGGTTTTGAGCGATGAGATCCGAGGGCATTTTCAAAATGACTTTTGTCCAGATAAACCAAGGCGCGACAACGACTGAGAGTACCCCGCCATAGTGGATTAATTGCCGGAAAGATAGTGCATTTTTTTTAGCTTGGTAGGCAAGGTAAAAGGCAAAACTTCCGGCAAATACCACAGCATAGGGATGAGACAGATAAGCAAGCCCTGCAAATAGTCCTGCCATAGCCGGCCCGCCCCGAACCGACAAGGCATGGATTGCTAAAAGAATATAGAAGGCTGCCAATGCCTTGGGCCATGTAAATATAACTTGAGAGATAAAATAAGGATTGACTACGAGGAGAATCAGCCCTGCCGACATAAACGCTCTGGTTAATCCAAAGCTTTTGAAAAGCAACGCAGCCCCTAGTACAACCATCGCATTTAAAACAATACCGACAACAAGAAATTGCCTGAAATATCGATCTTCGCCCAGCGCGCCCACATCGGGCCATGCAGTGCCGACATATTGGAATTTAGGTAAAGGTCCGTTTTGCCTGGGCGGCGGATCAAGCGCCGCTCGAAAAGGAATGGCCGCGAGCGCCATCAGTATCGGCCTATTCGACACTTCCTGTCCAGGCAAGATAGGGTGTTCATTCTTAAAGGAAATATCCCTTAAAAAGAACTCTTCCACTAGGTAAGGCAGATAGTTATCCGCAGGCAGATGGCCGGTTATCGTTTGTACTTTGACATGCAGATTATGATTCTTGAAGACATAGGGACCATCAAATAGGTCGTCCGGAAACTTTATAGCGGCATGGCTGATTACAATGCAAAGCAGCGCCAAAAGTAACCAGGCAGACCAAGCGGCTGTTACGCCTTGAGTGGCGTCACTCTTTAATCGGGAGAAGATCCCGGCCTTCAACCAATAAACCGCGGCTACGGCATTAACGCCAAGCAGAAGGGCTATAGCAACGGGTTGCTGGTGCGAAGGCATATTACCGACAAGCAAGCCTATCACCGCATAAAACAGAACACCGATACCCGATCCGTAAGCGAATATTTCCAGCCGATTAAAATTAAACCGGTCGGCAAAGGCATAGAGCGCCGCAATGCCGATGAATGGCAACGATGCGGTAAGTAACGCCGCAAAGATAGCGTCAAAAAGCACTGAATCAAGTGGAATAAACATCATTACGCTCCGGGTGGCATTAAAATTTTCAGCATTTGTTTTGCCCTGGAAAAATAAGTGTGATCGTTCAATGTCCTAACTTGGGCGGCCTCTTGGATGTCAGATGTGTTTAGTCGGCCATCAACTATCTCCGCCATGATCTGTTCAAACTCAGCCGCCGAATTGAACAGAATAATTTCCTTATTCGGCCGGTAATAGTCTTCTATTTCCAGGCTTTCGACAAAGTAGAGTTGAGTCGTTCCCGCCATCGCCGCCTCGAAAGTCCTCGGGCCGGGGGTAGAAGGGACTAACTTATACCGATCATTCGCATAATGAAAGTCGCGGCCGATATTCAGTGTAAGCTTGGATCGCGCGTAAAAGTCGCCAAGCTCATCGTTGGATAGCCTTACGTTTTTAGCAAATGAAAGCGTGTTCTCGGGCCATTGATCCCCCCGTATTGTGGTTTTGAATTTAGCCAAAACAAGCTTAAGGTCGCTTACCAATCTCACGCGGTTCGGAAAAGCGACGCCGCAGAAAAAGATGTCTATATCTTTAACCTCGGTTAACGGTCTCCAGTGTGCGGTCTTGCTCGCGGCAAGAGGCAAGTGGAAAACGCGCTGGTGATCGTAATGTAGCGAGGCCCATTTATCATTCGAGAAAATATAATCGGCTATAGTGCAAACCTTGGTGTTGTAATCAAATTCGTATGGATCGTCATGCAGCCAAAAAGCAAGCACAGCATCGCTTTTATCGCATGCATACCGCAATGCAAAATAATCCGCATCGTCAGGCATGCATGATCCGAAACAGACGACCAAGTCCGGCCTGTTTTCTTCCGTTATTCTGGCGGCCTGTTCCAATGGGCAATGGACAACGTTGTCCATGCCCAGTAGTTGTTGAAACCCTTCTGCAACATAATTTCTCAGTACAGTATTGCGATTGGTTTGATCGGGAGATGCGCCCGTAATCAGCACATGAGAAATACTCATAATACTTTTTTCCTTGCTGCTTTATAGACAGCTATTTTTATCCCATACATTACGCGTAGCGCTGTTTTCTTAGTGCCGTAATTTCTGTTGTATAGAAGCAGTTTGTTGAGCAAGGATTCCAATTTCTGAGGCCTGTTGCTAATCACAGTCTGCGCTTGCTGATCATTGTTATGTTTAAACCAGGTGTTCCGGTTTAAGACGATGCCGCAGTCGGATAAAGATATTCCGGAGCCGGAAAGATGTTTTTCGGTAGATGAATTCACCAAACAAAAATCCTGCAACAATTTGTCGTACACGCCTTCCAGCCAAGTCATATGCCCTTCATTTGAAGCAAATAGATCAGGCGTGATTTGTGAGCGCATTGTTTCAATTCGATCCGGCTGCGCAATGAGCTGTCTTAGGATGTCGACGACCGCGCCAGGCTCGCCTATGGGAACCTTGAAGCCGTTTACGTTGTGAGTGACGCGTTCGCCGAGCGCGCCGACATCGGATACGATGGGCACCAAACCGGCCCGCCAAGCCTCCGATAAGGTAATGCAATACGTTTCGGGCCAGATTGAAAGGTGCAGCGAGAGGGACATTGTTTGCAATCGTTCTACGATTGAACCGGCGCGGAATTCGCCGTGGACTTCAACATTGGGCAGTATAAGATGCCCCAAAAGCGTAGCATAAGGTTCGGTAACCGTACCGAATATGTGAAATCGTATTCGGGCGTCGCGCATTTGATTTAATGCATGGATAAGTCCGTCAGCGCCTTTATTTTTAGTAAAATTACCGATGATCGCGACATGAAGCGGATCTGATGAGCGCGCCTGCTTTTTTATTGGCTCAGAGGGACCATCCATTGGCATTGGAATGCCGTAAATTTGGAGTCGGTTACTCAAACGCAGGTTCGGAAACATGGCTTTGAAAAGCGCGGCAACGTTATCCGTGTTTGCGTGGAGCACATCGACTTGTTCAAGAGCGCGGCCAAAGAACGCGCGACGAACCTCCTGACTTCCTGCTGCGGCATTGTCCATGGCATTTAAGCAAATATCGCAGCTCACTGGCGTTAAGGCGGCTATATTGCAATAGCGGCCTTGATACCCGATTAAGTTGAAATGACGACAGATTGCATAATAATCGTGCAGGCTGGCGACGCTGGGTATGCCTAATGCTTTTGAAATAAAAGGCAGTGAAGGCGTGTGCCCGATTAAGTGCTGAAAATGAACAAGGTCGATTTCCAGTAATGACAAGATTTCCGAAAATTTGCGCTCCCGGTTTGGACATGAAAGTACGGTGTCGTCAATATCATTATCGAAATGGTGAGACTGGATAACGGCCATATCTTCGTCATACAAGGTATATCTTTTACCGAGCGGCAGCACGGTACGGTCGACAGAATAAATAAAAAATCTGAAGCGCTCTTTGAGTGATTTTATAACTTCCTGTTGATAGACTTCTACGCCGCCATAAGGTTGAACATTCAATATATTGTGCGTAACAAACAAAACCTTTGGGCGTTGTTGGTTATGAACAGGGGCGCGTTCCGGTTTATCAAGATTAGCTATTTCCGAATAAAGGGTATCTATTCGATGAGAATACAAATGGGCATTTAATGCATGTTCTTGCGCGGCCCTGGCGATAGCTATTCGCTGATCCGGATTCGACAAAAAGAATTTAAGTTTTTCAATGCATTCCTCGGGCGTAGCAAAGCCGGCAAATTCCGTATCTTCATCAAGGTACCGGCTTACCTCCGGCAATGACATATCGATTAATTGAAAACCGCCTGCCAGCGCGACCTCGAAAAGACGCGGGCCCGGCGTCTGTGCCGCCGATATATTTCCAGACGCCGAAAAGTCACGATGCAATGTCAAGGTTACCCGGCTTCGATTTGCAAACTTGGCAAACTCGGAATTGGGCGTCTGCCATAGGTAAGCGCTGGATGCCATATTAAGGTTCGGCGCCGGTATATGCGGATTGTATGGCAATGCAAGCTTTACCTTTAACCCAACTAAACTGGACTGAAGACGCTTAATAAACTCTACCCGGTTTGGCCATGCGGTACCCACAAAAAAAAGGTCATACAGGAAACCGTCGTCCTGTTCGGAGCGAATTTCGTGGAAATGTATAGAGGGGCTCGCGGCAAAAGGGAGATGGCGGCCTTTTTGTCCGTATGCGTCGACGCTGCTACTGTTATTTGTAAAGACGAGATCAAAAAGATCCGCGTTCACTTTATTAATGCTGTTCTCATAGGGATCTTCAGTGACCCAGAGCACGCTGGCGCCACACACCGAAGCGAGGCGAGCGCAAATGCCGCGCTCAATCTCTTCGCCGTCAAAAGCGACGAAAAGGTTGCAATTGTTGGCAAGGGCTCGAGTAATGGCATTGCCGTAGTCGGCATTTACAATTATTTCAGTTTGTGGGTGAGCCTCGAATGCTTCCTTGATTGAGAGGCAGATATAATGATTCGGGTTATTTTTTTTAGTGTCTAAGAGTAGTACTCGCCACTTTTTTGTTGTCTTCAACGTTCTCTCACTTCTTAGTGTGCTTGGTGGTAAAGAATTTTTTTGAGGCTCTTAATGGATTAGTTAATCGCCAACTCGTTGAGGCCAAAATTTGCCGTATTTCGCATTCCCGCTCCTTTAAAGCCTGAGCGAGGCTGGCGATCAGGTCGTCACGTTCGACTACGGCTTGATTGAGGTTGGCGATCTGACTGACGCGTTCGTCCACAATGTGGTTGAGATTGGCGATATGGCTGTCGCGGTCGGCTGCGGCTTGGTTGAGGTTGGCGATTTGTCCGTCGCGTTCGGCCACAATGTGGTTGAGATTGGCGATATGGTCGTCGCGTTCGGCCACGGCTTGATTGAGGTTGGCGATTTGTCCGTCGCGTTCGGCCACGGCTTGATTGAGGTTGGCGACTTGTTCGTCGCGTTCTGCCAGTGTCCGTTCCTGAGTGAGTGCATATTCGGCAAGGCAGTTTATCTCTCTGCCTGTCCAAAGTAGCCGCCATTTATCGAACAACTGCTCACGGCCTTGTCGCTGCATATCTTCGTTTGCTATCAGGCCCACGCCGGAATCCCCCCGCGCCCGGTAGACCGCACTAATCTTGTCCACATGCAGGAACGATGTACGGAGTGAAAGTTGGAGCCAGAAATCCCAATCCTCATAAACGTCCATATTCTCGTCGAAACGCGCGCCGCCTTCTCCGATTAGGCTGTGGGAAAACAGCAGCGCATGGATGGGTATAAAGTTGGAGGCCAATAATCTGTTGCGATCGAAAGGGAGGTTAAAATACCCATCCACGTTCCCCTTATCATCTTCCACCCGAACGCCGCCATAAACTACTGTGGCTTGCGGATGCTGATGTAGCGCCTGGACCAGGTCGGCGATATGATCGGGATCGAGCGTGTCATCATCGTCTAAAAAACCGATAAACTCACCTTTAGCTGCCGATAACCCCTGATTTGCCGCACCACTACGACCTCTATTTTGAGGTAATTGAATTAATTGCAGCGCAGACACTTGCCGGGCAAAATCATTCACGACAGCGCTGACATCTTCACCTCCATCATTGATAACGACTATCTCTATATTGGGATAAGTCTGCATGCAAATCGATTGCAAGGCTTCTTGTAAAAAATTTGGACGGTTTATCGTTCGAACGATTAGGCTAACAAGTGGTGATGCCTGGCTGTCGTTGTTAGGGAAATCAGCTTGTGTCATATTTCAGCGTTATTGAGATTGGATAACAGGGTAGAGGCATAATACGATTCGAGTTAGTCGAATAGAAGTTTTTCCAAGCGAAATCGCATATTAAGCATGCTTGTAATTATACCACCCAAGTACTTATTATTTTCGGCTTCTATAAAGGCCTCGGCGTATTGTTCGCGGCCTTGGTTTGGCAAGTACAGGCCGCGATAGCGGGAAAGTCCCATGCTGGCGGAAAGATAATCACAATGTGCCAGCGGTAGCTGGTAATGGTTAATGGCTTGCTGTTTAAGGCGAATAACGCTACTGATGTCAACGACATGGGTGGCGGGCACCGGACTCCATATTTCGTAAAAAAATAGACGCTTAGCGGTTTTGTGCAGTTGCCAGAGATTGAAAATCGATTGGCCTATGGCAACGTGATCGCGGTGGTAATCAAGCACAGACGGCAAAAACAGCCAATCAGGTTGAAATTGCTGCATAATTTCAAGCGCTTGCTGTTCAAACTTGGGATGATTGCGAAAACTGCCATCCGGTTCGTTCAGGAATAGCCACTCCTGTATGCCCAAGGCGGTTAAGGCAGCTATCGCTTCTTGCTGACGAATAGCTATCGAACCTTCCGGTAAACTGCCGGCACCGCCGCCGTCAGTCACAAAAACTATTTTAACGGTACAGTTATTTTGTCGAAGCAGTGCCAAAGTGGCGCCGCAACCCAGGGTTTCATCATCAGGATGAGGAGCGAAAACCAGCACCTTGCCGTGCTCGATCAGCGTTAAGGGTTTGGGTAATGGACACGGCCTCAGCTGAGCTATTCCGGCTTGCCGCCAGTTATTGATAAATTTTTTCATATTGGTCAGCGACGGTTTTGATGTCAGGCCACGATTGAGCTCTTTGCAGGCCGCGTTCGGCAATAGCTTGCCTTGCATTCTTATCATTAATTAAGTGTCGGAGTGCGCCTGTAATGGCATCGAGATTGGCAGCGACCAGTACGCCCCCGGCGTCAACAATTTCAGGTACCGCCCCTACCGCCGTACAAAGTATCGCAGCGCCGGCCGTCATCGCTTCCAGATTGGCCAGGCCGAACGATTCCGATGCCGAAGTGCTGACATATAAATCCGTAGCGCTTAAATACAAGCCGACGTCATCTGTGCATGCAAATTGAATGTCTCTTTTTAGCCGCAGCTGCTTGCCAAGTTTTTGCAATGGCTCTTGCTCGCCTTCGCCCAGAATAACTAATTGAATTGATTCGGTGTTGGCTGCTGCGGCGCAGGCTTCAATTAGTAGCGGGAGCTGCTTGACGGGGGCTATCCGGCCTACGCTAAGGATGTAGAAAAGCTCATGGCTCCAGCCAAGTTGCTGGCGCGCTATTTGTTTTTGATAGCAATTGAGATTTGGACGGGCATGATAAACCGCATGCCAAGTATTGGGTATCGATTGGCACTTGAGATCCTCCGCTAACTGAGAAACGGCACTATGACTGGGTGCCACAACCCAAGCCGCGCTAGCTAATATCCGAGCCTCCCACTTGCATAGCAATGACAAGACGTATGGGCTCAAACGTACGCCGTCGGCATAGATAGCTTGACTGTAACTGCCGAATCCATGTTCGGTTACGCCCCATCTGGCTTTGGGAGATGATGCCAGCAACGAAAAAAACCGATAGCCTGCGGCTATAATAGGATCGTGGCAATGAACGTGAGTGTAATGTTGTTTCGAACACGCTTTAGCGGCAAGTCTACCCATGTTAAAACGCTCTAAAAAAACGCAAAACAGGGTGCCAAAGTCAGTCCGGGAACGAAGCTTGCCAAATAGTCTGTGCGCTAACCGCTGTAATTTGTCTTGCCATAGCAAGGCCCGAGCGCTCAAATCCGCCTGGCAAATATAATCCGCATCAACACCCCTACGCTTAAACTCGGTAATTAACGGGGCGAGGCTTTGGCCGAGTCCGTAGCGCTTATCGGCAAATGTTTCACGGGTGACCATGAGAATCCGCATTATTTAAAATCCTTGAGTTAATCGTGCTGTCAGGAATCCTGCTTGGTTTTTTGATTACCTTTAAATCGTAGTAAAAAGGTTATTGGCGCGAATATAGCCGGATGTTTGTTGTTAGCGAAAGTCTGTGTCTCCGCCCATCAACCACCAGCGATCTTGCAATTCGCTAGCAGGAATGCCCGGCATCCAACAAATATTAGGCAGAGGAATGTCAGTCGATGTTATCTCGCCGGTTTCACCGGCCAACAAGGGCGCATGCTGCGCGGTGATCCAGGCATATGCCAGCGGTTTGTCCAGATTCCAAGTCAGGCGACGGACATTGTGGACCAATATGGGCATATGTTTTGGCGGCGCAATGAGGTCCAAAAGCTCCACGCTGTCCTCCAGTATACGGACTACGAAAATGCCGACGGGGCTGCCTGTCCAACGCGAAGAAACCAGAAACACTTGATAATTTAAAGTTGGATGGCTGAGATAGCGGCGCTGTAAGTAGTTCCAATCGCGGACTCCGACGACTTGATCGTGCAGGGCTTCAGCCATTTGCTTCCATAATCGGTCAACTATCGTATGCTGATCGGGCTTCAGGATACGGGTGCGCACCTTTAAGCTCGGGCGGGCTTGCAGAGCCGGCCAAGAGACGCGCATGATTTCTCCGACTTGCTCGTAAAGGCCCAAGCGAGTGCCCAGGCGGCATGCCCTTTCCGAGGGGAATCCGAAGGCCAGGGAAAATGCCTTGCCATGTCCGACAAAGCGCTCCGAAAACTTTGCGGCCGCCAGGAAAAAAGGACCTTTACGCGTCAGGACTCCGCGTTCCTGCGGATGAACCATCACGTCGCCGATCTGCACCGCGGTTGCCGAGACGCCGAATAATTGCACAGCACGCGGCAATCCGCCGTAAAAAGCGACGGCCTGATCATCGCGCCGCACTAACGCGCCCAGGGTGTCCAAGCCTTGGTATTTCCAACGCCAGAACGCCGGAAGCATTTCATGTCCGAAAGCCGCCCGGAATAAGCTTAATAGCTCGGTTTCATTTTCGGAATGCGCCCATTCCGTTACCCAAGTGCGCTGTTCGGGCGCTTTTTTCTTGAGCTGCAAAAAGCCGTATCCGTAACGCCCATCATTGTATTTACTTAGATGATTTTGGACGGCATGGATCAGGCCGTCAATTTCTTCGATCGGCAAATCGAGCTCATGGACCAAGTCTTCGCGATACCGTGTAACAGCATCCAATATATAGGCATTGGTCGGCGCGGCCTGACTGCTTAGGTCAAGTTGTTTGATGGTATCGAAACCCCATGTGTCGCCCAGGGATAGGTAATCATCAATCAAGGGTAGCCCCGGCTCCGAAGGTGAGGATTTGCATAGCGATACCTCATCCATAATGATGATTTGGCCGTTGTCGCGCAGTAAGTTTGAAGCTTTTCCGAATAGGGTTGCCGTATCGATGTATTGAGCGCTTTCCTGGAAAATAATCAGGTCGAATTTTTGCGCATCGGCAAAGTCCTCCAACTTTTCGCAGAAGATGGATAGGCTTTCTCCATGGTGATTTTGTGCGTAGCGGATTTGGTTTGCATCAGGCGTGATTCCAGTCGCGTCATAACCCGCTTTTACCAAGTTGGAGAGCGTCGTGCCTAAGCCAATGCCGACCTCAAGAATTCTGCATGGACAAGGCGGCAAGTGCGAGAAAAGAAGATCGGTTGCGCGCTGTTGCGCCTTTTTGATGTTTGGGTTGTCTTGTTCGAACAGTCCGTAGTGCAGATATTCGAAATCGCCGTAGTCCTTGCAGAGAATATGGGAGTAGGCATTCAATGGGAATGTAAAGTCTTTATAAGACGCCATGGTTTATCCTCGCCGCATTACTTGCTCAAACCGAATACAATGCCGCTATCAGTGAGTATCTGTAATGTCGGTTGCTTCACCAATAGCAGGTTTTCAAGGATCGGACGGGGGTAGCCGCAAGCTGCCGCTGCCTGTATGGCGGCATCGGCGATCGAGGCATTATTCTGTTTTCTTAATTTCGACGATAGCCCAATAAAATCAAGTTCGGTTAAGCAGTTCAACGCTTGCTTTAGGCTATCATGCAGGACTGGCAACCACTTCGTGCCGTTATAGGCGACGACGGTAAAACCACGGTCTTCAATCCATTCCAGCCATTTAATGGGTTGGACGCCGGCTTCCATCATGGAAAGAGGGGAGAATTCACATAAAATTTTTACGTTCGGACTATTGTCCAAAGTGTTGCTTAATCCACGCAAGGCGAATGCTTCGTAGCCTTCGATGTCGATCTTGATGAAATCGAGAGGGGCCAGGGCAAGGTCGTCGCCGCAACAAACAGTTACCTCCATGAAAGACCCATCGCAGCATATAGAGTCATAGAGCCGATGCATTCCAACATTGTCTTTGCTGCGAAAAAGTTTAGCGGTGCCGGCAGCCTCACTAAGCGCCAGCGCATGCAAACGAACGCGCTCTGTCTTCTGGAAATCCTGGGTATTGGCATCCAATAAGGCGAAATTATCCGGATCAGGCTCAATCGCATTGACAATGCCCGACGGTCCAACCCAATTTGCAAACAGAGCGGTGTAATAGCCCATGTTAGCGCCGATATCGAGCACTCGATCTCCGGGCCGTATAAGAGCTTGCGACAATGCCGTTTCGATCGGTTCGAAAATGCCGGTTTTAGCTATTTCCAAGCTGTCGGCACGGTCAACCCAAAATTGACGCCCGGTAAATAACCTGGCCAATTGCCACTCAGTATCCTTCGGAGGCAAGATAGACGTGGATGGCGCGTGGTGGCCCGCTGAGGAATGCCAATGGCAGGCTAGTTTCACTAATCCCGGCGAAGGCAGAGCATCCTCGATTTTAATGGTAGCTACGCCCTGCGCGCTGTCGTAAATATGAATGGCGTCCTCGCTGGCCAGGTAAACAGCCACATGGTATTCCCCCTTGCGCAATGGCAAGTTGGGAAATTCGAGGGTTACTTCGCCTCTTCCGCGTTCGTCGCGTTCGATGACAATATTTTCAAAGCAGCTGACTGCGCAGGTTACGGCCACCAGCGTGCCGTAATCAATGGTCGCGCCTACGGTAGGTGCCGGCAGTTCAGGATCGGATTCGAATTGCAGGCGGATAGACAGATCGTTTTCGCCCGGACGCCCATGCAACATTCGACCCGCTGTGCCATCCAAGCTGACTTCGACATGACTGAGGCGGGCGTGGCCTTGCGGCGAAGGAGGACAGGCTGTTATCGGCGCGGCGGACTCGGCTTTCACCTCGCCGATATTGCCGAGCAGAAAGTCGCTGTAGCGCCGCACTACTTCCTGCGGTTCGCCCAGCAGCATAAGTTCGCCATGCTCTAACCACAACACCCGATCGCAAAAAGCTTCCATTTGATACAACGAATGAGAGCAGAATAAAATAGTCTTGCCGGCTTCCTTCATGCCGCGAATGCGCTCGAAGGATTTGCGGGCGAACTCGCCATCCCCTACCGACAAGGCCTCGTCCACCACGAGAATATCGGGGTCGACGCTGGTCGCCACAGAGAAAGCCAGGCGCACATACATGCCGCTGGAATAGGTTTTGACCGGTTGGTCGATAAAATCGCGGATACCGGAAAAATCCACAATTTCCTCGAATCGTTCGCCAATTTCCTGCTTGGACAGCCCCAGAATAGAAGCGTATAGATATACGTTCTCTCGCCCCGAAAATTCCGGGTTGAATCCCGATCCTAATTCCAGCAAGGCGGAGATGCGGCCATGTACATCGATGCTGCCGGAGGAGGGATTCAGGGTGCTGCAAAGTAATTGCAGCAGGGTGGATTTGCCCGCGCCATTACGCCCGACAATGCCCAGAACCTCGCCGGGCATGATATCGAAGCTGACATCGCGCAATGCCCAAAATTCACGGTAATATTGGTGATGTCCTCGCCGGAAAAACTGCTTTAGACGATCCTGCGGTTGAGCGTAAAGCTGATAACACTTGCTTAGATTTTTGATGCTGATGGCGACAGCATTCGTATGTGCTGATACCGCCTCTTGCGGCAATTCAATTGGTTTCATGTTATCGGCCTTCAACCTGATTTGGGAGGGTCAATTCTTCCGGTAGGCTGTCTCTATTATGTCCCATTCGTGTTATTGCATCCTGACGTAAACGATTGAAGGTTTCTATCAGCATCAAGCTGTATTCTTTTGCCAACGCCAAGTCCTCGATAAATTTTTCAGCGTCGGTCATGTATTCATGCACCAAGCGGTTGCGAAGATTGCGCGCTTCAAGCCATTGCTCCGTGCTGGTTAGCACGCCTAGTCGCTCAGCGCGATTGAGTGTTTCGATTTGACTGCCGGGTGTTTCAGCGAGCGCAAGCAGCCAACGTGGAAATAATTTATCCGCCATCGTATCTTGCATTCTGCCAAATCGGGATACGAAGGCTTCCAGTTGCTCTGCACAACCGGGATTTTGCTCAAGGCTGATTACCCACTCCACATCAAGCGTTTGGTTGGACAGGCTGCCCCAACTATAGGACAGATGCTTGCCTTCTTTTGCCACTGTATCCAGCGTATGCAGAAAGCGCAGTGTCGGCAATTCCAAGATTGAACTCATAATCTTATTCCAGTCATGGAGGCTTGTTCGTGTATCGATTGCCTTGGCGTTGAAGGGTCAAGCACAAGCACATCAATAGGCTGGTCGCCGATACGTAATTGGAGCCTGGCGGTAAGCTGCATGGTTTTACGTTCAATCTCAGTCGTAGTCGACGGCAGCTCAACGAGCAGATCGATATCGCCGCCCCGTGCATCATCATTTATCCTTGATCCGAAAAGTTTTACATTAGCATCAAGGCCAAAAATTTCTCGAACGGTATCTCGAACAATTTGCTGCGATTGTCGAGAGAGTCTCATTGTTTAGCTCTCCGCCGAGCGAAGACTGCATTGTGGCATCGGCAAGGACATCTTCTATCCGTACCCATGCAGGATATAGACATATTCCAAGGAATGGAATTAAAGAACATCGGCAAAACCCTTTTTTGTTTTTTCAAACCAGAATAGCCCTAACCAGGCGACAGCGATGGAAATGATGCTGTAAATGGCCAGATAGCTCCAATTCGGTTGAAGTCCCCACACTAAAATATTACGAACCTGTTCAACAATTAAAGTGAGCGGGTTCATGAACAGGTATTGGCTTACCGCTACCGGCAGGGAACTCAAAGGGTAAAAAATGGGGCTCATGAACATTATTACGGTGAGCGTCATGCCGACAATCTGACCGACATCACGGATAAAAACCCCGATGGACGCCAGTATCCACGATAAGCCCATAATCAGTAATAAAAACGGCAGCAACACGACCGGCAGCCACAGCATCGTCCAGAAAAAATCATGGCCGAGCACGGTCAAAAAAATCAGCAAAACGAGTATGCTGATGCCGGCATGAAAAAGGGCGGAGCCCAGCGCTATCCAAGGCAATATTTCCAGAGGGAAAATAACCTTTTTGACGTAGTTAACATTGGCCAGAATCAGTCCCGGCGCGCGAGAAATGCATTCGGAAAACAGGTTAAATACGATCAGGCCGGTAAATAGCACGAGGGCAAACTCGTATTTGTCGGTGTTGCCTTGTCCCCATCGGGCTTTAAATACAAAACCGAACACGAAGGTGTAAATTATAAGCATCAGAACCGGATTAACGAACGACCATAGCAAGCCCAGAAATGAGCCGCGGTAACGACCGATAACTTCACGTTTGACCATTTGCAGGATTAGGGGGTAATTTCTTTGCAAGCTGAGAAATAGGTTTAAAAAGCGGGGCATTGTCGAGTTCAAAATAAAATCAGGGAGATACGCAAATATTAAAAAATCATTATCGCAGATATAAATTATCTGCGCGATAAGTGTTTTTACTGATCATCCAGGCTAGGGCTACCGGACGGTTCACTGGAAAATAAGACAATATTTCAATGCGGACAAGCCAACTTATTCGTCTTGCTCTCCGCTTGCAATATGGTTCAAGTACTGAATATTATTGATCTGCAAGGCGTTGCCGTTACGCACAATAACGCCGTTTGTTTGTAATTTTTGAAAGACACGCGTTACGGTTTCTCGTGTAACGTTGATCATGATTGCAATCTCCTGATGAGTTGGAGCGAGTGTAATGACTTGCTCGCCTGAGGGGGTTTTTATGGTTAATTGAATCAGTTGTGCGCAGACGCGTTGCAGCGGGGAGGGCATGGTTAGCAGGGTTCGTTGCACGAGCGTTTCGCGTAAGCGTCGAGCCAGTCGGGCATTGATAATGGCGGCCACCTGCGGGATCTCGTTAATAAGCTGCACAATGATTTTGGCGGGTACGGTAACGAAACGCGACGGCGTCAAAGAAACCACAAATTCATGAGTAGGCAATTGATCCACAACGGCAAGTTCGCCAAAAAAATCGCTCGGCTCCACAAAATAAAGCCCCGCTTCCCGGCCGTCGAGAGTAATATCAACTCCCTGCAGTCGTCCATCCAGCAATAAGCCAAGAGAGTGAGCGAGTTGATTTTTCTCCATGACAACCTTACGTCGAGGCACCTCTACCAGTTGTGCATACTGACTGAGCGGACGAACAATATCATCGGGAAGCGACTTGAAAAGATCAAACTGCTTAAGAAGCAGCGGGTCAACCGACATGAGGGGGCAAATTTTTTCTCAAAAACTAAGGAATCCCTTTATACAGATGATGAAGAGTTTCAGGGGCGGTAGTTAGAGTCTGGTGCTAAGCGTCACGTTTTTTATTATAGAGCACTCACAGACTGATCGCCACTATTTTGGGGCATAGGCGGATCAAGCCAATCTGGAGCCATACTCCGAACGGTTGAGTTTTCAGTTTTACATTTGGCAGATAGTGTAAATAGTGATTTATTTCATCCAGTTTTTCCCTAACTTTGCCGGCACTTGCTGAAGTGTTCTGGACAAATGGCATTTTGGAATACTCAACTGCGATTTTTAGGATAATCGCCCAGGCTATCAATTGTAAATTGAGCGCTTTCAAAATCAAGTTTTGGACTTGAAAGACGGACGCGAATAAGTTCGTGCCCGCAGATTTGTTACCAGGCTATTCTCACGCCCAGCCAGCCTTCCAACGTATTCATTTCAAACAGACTGATGTTACTGTTTTGATTTTGCCATTTGGCGCTAGCCACTCCCCGCCAATTGTCGGCGACCACACCCAGCGGCCAATCATAGTCCAGCCCCAGCCCTACCCTGCTGATGTATTTTGTTGCGCCATTACTCAGCCAGGGGCTGTAGGCCTGCGTATCATTGCTTTGCAAGACATTGGCGTAGGCTTTTACAAAACTGTCTTTGATCATTACATCCGTAAACCAGACTCCAGTCAGTTCCAGCTTGCCTCGCCGTTGATCGCCTCCGGGGCGCTGACTGGTTGCCCAGTCCCATCCTGCACTGATCGCAGCACTGTACAAACCTGCCTTTGTATCGCAAACAACGCCAGTCATCAGGCCTGCATAACGGCTATCCAGCAACGGCCTTCCATCCTGCCTTTGCCATAAAAAATCCCCCCCTATCTGCGGCTTGCAGTATCCCCACTTCTTCCCTGTGTGACGCAACATCAACTGGCCGGTATACAAGTAAACATCGCCACCGTAACGCAAGGCGCTGAGTCTTATGGCGCCGCCTGTCTCCCTGCCATCGTCGTCGTTTTGCATAAGCGAGGTTAGCAAATTGGTTCCCTGATAGTCTGCGTAACCGCCGTATTCTGTTTGCCGGTTAAAAAATTCACCCGTCACCTGCCAGTGCAATCGGTCAGCCATTGTTCGCATGACGTTTGCCGTCAGCTGTGATTCAATTCCAAATCCGGCTTGTTTGCGAAATTGCGGCTGTAATTCAACGGCTACGGGACCGGATGGCAGTGTTAACTGGATGCTTGGCTGGGAAGGCGCCTGATTTAGGTTATCACTGTATCCGCTCCGTATTTGCAAACCGGTACTGATTTGCCATTGTTGTTGCGGCGGGACACTCGGCTGAACCGGTTGTATCTTGGGATATGCGCCATTCTGACTGTCTATCCCTGCCAGCGCCCGGTTATATTGCTCTACCGCGCCGCCAGCCTCAGGATACTGCATCAATACGCCCTCCAACAGATCGGCAGCCTCGGTGTAGCGCTTCTTGACATTAAGCGAGGCTGCATAACGCACCAGCCAATCCGGATCTTGACTACAGGCTTGAAGGGAGTCTTCGTTTAGCGCCTTGTCACAGGCATTTGCCGTACTCATTGAAAGAAAGCCACAGACAATCGCCATCGCTATGAATTTCCGTTTAAAGCTCACTCGCCCGCTACCGCCAACTCCGCTCCCGGCACAAACAGTTCTGTAGGCTGCCGTCTGTCTTTTAACAAAAAGTTGCCCAGGGATACTATTGAAACAGACTCATTCCAGGCTCTTACAACGTTTTCACCGCAAACGATGGGTTGCGAAAGCTCTCCTGTCATGGACTGCAAATGTATCGCAGTGGTAACGGTCTTGCCCAGTAGCGCATGGGTTCGACGCCGGGCCGGACCGAACGACCCAACTAATACTTCGCCCTGCTCTATGCCGATACCTATAGCCAAAGGCGGCAACGTGTTAATTCCGGTTTCGGCGCCAAACAGCCGCTCTCCCGTCAAGACAATGCTTTTAGCAGCGCTGAGCGGCCGCAGGTCGCTATCATTGTTGCGCCACACGCCCATCACGGCATCGCCGACATATTCTTCGACAACCCCTCCTTCCTGGTGAATGATTTTGCTGGCAAAGGTATAGAAGCTATGCAACAGCGCTCCCGCCTGTTCCGCCGGCAACTGGTCGCACCAGGCTGAGAAGTTTCTTAAGTCCGCATAAAGCACAATGACTTGCTCATGATGAGCATTGAGTGTGCTGCCCGGTTCTTGTTGGGAAATCTGTTTGGCTACATGAGCAGGCAAATAGCTGGAAAGGTTGCGGTAAAGAAGGGCTCCCTCGGCACGACTATTCAGATAGCCTTGTGTAGTGAGCAATGTCACCAAAGACAGTATAAAAAATACGCCAGACATCCACGGCAGCCAGAGATTGCCTATCCAGAGCGAAGTAGCATGCAAAACTGCGGTTGCGCCCATCAATAGCAATCCGGTTAAAACGGGCCCATAGACCCGCATTACACCGCCCCGAAAACGGCTGACACTCAACAACAGCAAGGCCGACAGCCCCATCCAGCCGACTTGCGCCAGCGTTGCGCCGCGAGGCTGATAAGGCATCCGGCCATCCAGTAGCGCTGTCATCAGTTGCGCATGAACCTCGACGCCGCTTACCGCTGCCGCCTGCGGCGTCGGAACCGTATCTCCCATACCGAAAGCAGTCGCTCCCATTAGCACCCAAGCGCCTTGCAGGTAACCGGTCGGCACGTTTCCTTCCATGACATCTTTTGCGGAAATAGAAGTGATATTCTCTCTGGATATCCACCAAGGCAACAAAATATCGCCCTGTTCATTAAGAGGCACTGAAAAACCCGGCAGATGCGGATGGCGTAATGTTGCCACCGGATCCAACCATTTTGTACTGTAAGCAACGGCAAACTCGGGCACCACTCCTGCGCCTTCGGCAATCGCGGCCAACGCCAGGGCGGCATAGCCTTTATTTCGGTAACAGATAATGGCCGGCAAATAGCGAACGGTGCCATCCGCCGCTATCCGCGGGGTAATATGACCGGCACTTGCCGCACGAAGATTGGGAGCATTGCCTATTGCCCCGTTAGCCTCCGGGAACAGGCCGGAACACCCTCCGGAGGACATGCCTCCTTGTAGTATCCCCATATTTACCGGTTCGTCGGCACCGATAGCTAATACCTGCGCCAGTACGGTCGGCGTTTTTAGCAACTCCGCTGCCAACTCGTCGTCTCCGGATTTCGAATCGGGAAAGGCAATATCAACAACGCGTAGGGCAACCCCCTGTTCTGTCAAACTTTTGAATAGAGCCGCCGTACGCTCACGGGGCCACGGCCAAGCGCCGTAACGGGCAATGCTGGCTTCATCAATATCGATCACGACCACTCGTCGTTCCCGGTTGACGGAGGCGCTCATAAATTGCCACAGGCGATCTCCCACAGCAGCCTCGATGCTGGAAAAAGGCTCCGCCCAGAAAACACTGGCCGTCAAGGTCAGCGACGCGGCCAATAAGAAGGGCGTTAGTCGGTTTTTAAGCAGCGATTCGTCCATCATTATTTTTTTGCCCAATCCGTAATCCCGTTGAAGGTTCCTAATTCAACTTCTTTCTTGAAAATCATGCCCGCATACGCGCCATCCGTTGAGAGGGCTCCTGCTACGCCGCTGCCGCTAATAACATTCCCGGCATTGAAAATGCCGTCGTTCCCGATCTGTCCGGCTTCATCGAGAACTGCCGAGCCTGCTAGCGCATGACTCATTTCCAGATGGGTATTAAACCGGCGTTGTCCAAAATCGACTTGCAGTGTCGCCGCATCTAATCGACCAAGCGAGCTTTCCTGATTCCCCAGATTCCCCACAAAATGAACTTGTCCTTGTTCTAATTTAAAATCATACACGCCTGCCCGAGGTTCTATCTCAGACAAAGCGGATGGGGCTCGAAAGAGTGAAAAATATCTGTTGCCGACGGTGACAGCCCGGCCTTCTTGCGCCGCGGCAAAGGTATGACTCATGGCGTCCCCTGACAATTGATCAACAAATGGCGAGCGTCCCCAGGCAAATGGCGATGGCGGCTGAACCGGCGGCAATGGTTGCTGAACCGGCGGCGATGGCTGTTGATCCTGTTGTAATGGTTGCTGAACCGGCGGCTGAACCGTTTGCAATGGCTGTTGATCCGACAGTGAAGGCTGCTGCGCAATACCTAAATGGGTGGCGACATCAGCGGCTTTTATTTCTGCCGCGGTCATGCGACCCGACGCAACCGAAGGGGAATCTGCGGACTGCCCCGAATTATCGCTGCCGGGGTGACTCGCCTTCGATATGATCGCCGAATCAAGCGGCACAATTTTTTCTCTTTCCCTGCCGCCGCTGAACTCAATCATGACGCTGCCCATTGTTTCGGATAAGCGTGTTGAGCCTGCACAGGCGCCCAGGCCATTGACAGAACATTGAGCATTGAGCGGGGAGATAGCAATAGCGCCTGAATAGACGCCGGCCCACATTTTTTCAGGTTCGGCACGAACCACAAAATCCGTTCCCAACACGCCAATCGCCGTAATCGGCGTGTTTAAACGAAACCGGTCATGGGCGGCCTGCGTAGCCTTTCCGGAAATGCTGCGAACGACGCCCGCCTCAAGATTGAAGCGGATTGCGCTGTTTTTGGGTTGCAGTTTGTCGTAGCGATAAAGTTCGATGCTGAGACGGCTATTGGGGCGCAGGCTGATCGTACCCTCATCCACAAAGCGTAAATGCACATGCCCGCCTGCGGATGTTTCGATGGTTTCGTCGACATAGACTGAATCGCCTCGTTTTAAGGAGCGCTGCTCGCTCTTTTTGTTGTGCGCCAAAGCTTGACCAATAACCAGCGTGACGCGGCCGACTTCATTCGACTCGCTTTGTTCCTCGGCGCTTAGCGGAGCTGAGATCAATGCCAACAAGATAGCCGCCATGCATACAAGCCAAGACTCGCCGCGCCACCGACGTTTACCGGCGCGAAGCGCTCTGGAGCAACACTCTTCTATTGATTCATTCATCTTGTTTCTCATGGGAAAAACCTCATCTGTTTTCAATTATCACTTTATGTCAATTTTTGCGCTGTGTTTGGAGTCACAATTGCCTGATGATCAGCCAATACTTTTCCTGACATAAAGCTAAGCCGCTCTATGCCGCAATTTCGGACTGCCGGCGACAAGCAGTCATTGGTTAATGGACGTCGCTCGCAGATGTAAAAGACTTCGTTTTTTCAGAAAACAGCGGTATTTCATAGCCATTAAAGTTTGCATAATTTGCGTTGCCGCATGCCCCACTCGAATTTTAAAGAATAAACTGCTATCTATATGATTTCATTTTTGTTTTTATGATGAGATTTGCTGATTGAAAGAAAGCTCCTCTATCAATTCAAGCCCACATATGCAAAAATGTAACAATTTTTCAAATTGTTGTTATGTAGGTAATGAAAGTAAGTAATAAGTCCGATTTAGAAGAAGCGCTAAAACTTTGTAAAGGCGCGTTCCTGTCAGCAGCCGGTTTCAGTCTGATCATCAACTTTTTGATGATCACGCCCTCTATATATATGTTACAGGTATATGATCGCGTAGTTGCCACTGGCAATTTATCAACTTTGTTGATGTTGACACTGATAGTGATGATGCTGTTTATCACTATGACCGCACTGGAATGGGTGCGCTCGCAAATTTTAGTCAAAGTCAGCACACGCTTGGAAATGCTCTTAAATCAGCGATTATTTCAAATAGCCTTTAAGCAGTCGCTGTATTCAGGCGGGCAAAGAGCAACGACCCAACCGCTAGATGATTTGACAGGCTTGCGTCAGTTTCTGACCGGCAACGGTCTATTCGCCTTTTTTGACGTGCCGTGGATGCCGGTGTATTTGGCGCTCCTCTTCATGTTCCATCCGTGGTTTGGCTGGTATGCCATATTCACCGCTATCTTGTTGTGCATTGTCGCTGCGGTTACTGAAAAAGCCACCACCAAAATAATCAGTGACGCTAATAATATCGCTATGGCGACGCGGGGCGCCCTCGGCAAAAATCTCAGAAACGCTGAAGTTATTGAGTCGATGGGTATGCTGGGTAAAATTAGGGATCGCTGGATGGTTGGCGCGGTCAAAGTTTTGGACCTACAGGCCATTGCCAGTTCGCGTGCCGGTTTGTTAACGTCACTGTCCAAAATCATCCGCCTTTCTTCGCAATCGCTGATTTTAGGATTGGGCGCTTATCTGGTGATAGAGCGTGAAATTTCGTCCGGCTTAATGATTGCCGGCTCCATCCTAATGGGTAGAGCGTTGGCCCCAATTGATCTTATTATCGGCACCTGGAAAGGATTTATCAGCGCTCGCGGTCAGTATCAACGTCTTAACGACATTCTGCGGCAAATTCCGGCTGATAAAGAACACATGCTGCTTCCCGATCCGGAAGGACGCATTCAGCTGGAAAATGCCGTGGTTGTTCCGCCGGGCAGCAAATTGCCGGTGATCAAAGGCATTAATTTGGGGATTGAAAAAGGTGATATTGTCGGCGTGATAGGTCCTAGCGGCGCCGGCAAGTCGACCTTGGCGCGGGCGATATTGGGTATTTGGCCTACTTTCAGCGGCGCCATACGCTTGGATGGCGCAGAAGTTTTTAATTGGGATCGTGAGCATCTTGGCGGCTTTGTCGGTTATTTACCGCAAGATATAGAGCTGTTTGAAGGCACTATCAGCGAAAATATCGCCCGTTTTGGCGACATAGATCCGGAACAAGTTGTTGCTGCCGCGAAAATGGCCGATGTACACGAGCTCATCTTACGACTCTCCGAAGGCTACGATACTGTTATCGGAGCCACAGGAGGCAACTTGTCGGGAGGGCAGCGACAACGAATCGGATTGGCGCGAGCGCTCTATGGTAATCCGGTACTGGTGGTGCTGGATGAGCCCAACTCCAATCTCGATGAGCAAGGAGAAGCCGCCTTGGAAAAAGCGCTCCTACAGCTCAAGCAAAAACAATCCACCGTATTGATTATTACCCATCGCAATAACGTGTTGTCGAAAGTCGATAAGCTCTTGATTCTCAATGATGGCGCATTAGCCGTTTACGGGCCAAGAGATCAGGTCATCGCCCACTTGCAGCAGCAACAAGCGGCCATGACGGCTTCGCAACCCGCATAACTTTGAAATATTATGACAGAAAAACCCACTGTGATTAACACCCCCTCTACTGCCTTGCATACCAATGATCGATCAATCCGTAACATCGGTGCAGCAATAGTTTTTGCGACTTTCGGTTTTTTTGGCGTTTGGGCATTTTGGGCGCCTATGGATAGTTCAGCTCTGGCGCCTGGAATTGTGGTCGTAAAATCTTATAGAAAAACTGTGCAGCATCTTGATGGCGGCATTGTTGCCCAGATACTGGTTAAAGACGGCGATTTAGTCAAAGAAGATCAGCCGCTGCTGATTCTGGATGATTCGCAAATCAAGGCTCAGCTGGGAATGGCGCGCGCTCAAAACATCACCCTTGCGGCCCAGGTAGCGCGGTTGCGCGCCGAAAGAGATCAGCTTAAACAGGTCGACTATCCTGAATTGCTCGATAATGTCTCCGATCCTAGAACGACAGAAGCCAAATTGGCTGAAAATAATGTTTTTAAATCCAGAATAAATGCCCATGATGGCCAAATCGCGGTGATGAATCAGCGTATCAGCCAAATTTCCAGCAAGATAAAAGGATTACAAGGCCAAGTAGACAGCAAAAAGCAACTGATTAGCTCTTACGCCGAAGAAATTCACGATCTGAAAGATCTGCTGGCTGAGGGCTTTGCCGACAAACAGCACCTGCGCGAGTTAGAGCGCAATCATTCTTTGCAAAACGGTGAAATTGCTTCGCTCAACGCCGAAATTGCTACAAATCAAATGCTGATCAGTGAAACCCGCTTACAGATTTTACAAGTGCAAAAACAGTTTCAGGAAGAAGTAACCGGCAAGCTCAGTGAAGCCCAGGCCCAGCTTAATGATGCGGCAGAACGGTTGGCAGCCAACCAGGACAAGCTAAACCGTATCGTGATCAAAGCTCCGGCGAGCGGCATGGTCCTTGGATTGACTGTGCATAACGAAAATAGCGTTATCTATCCGGGGCGTCCTATTCTTGAAATTGTTCCTCAGGACGCCGAATTAATCATAGAAGCGCAAGTTTCGCCCATGGATATTGATCGGGTTGCTGTTGGATTACAAGCAGAAGTCCGATTTAGCGCTTTTAAACAATCGAAAACACCCAAAATGATTGGCAAGGTTATTCATTTATCCGCCGACCGCATTGCCGATGAGAGAGGTAATTCTTATTATCAAGCACGAATCGAGCTTACTCCGGAAAGCCGTAAAGAGCTTGGCAATTTGCAATTATTGCCGGGCATGCCGGCAGAGGTTTTAATTAACACCGGCGAAAGAACGTTGTTTGAATACCTGGCCCAGCCCGCCAGCAATTTCTTTGCGCGTTCATTCACAGAAGATTAATCGCCATGAACATATTCAGATATTGGCTTATAGTCATCATTTTTGCGTGCGCCCAAACCGCGGTAGCCGAGGATCTAATCACCGTTTACAGGCAAGCATTGCAGGCCGATCCCCAGCTTAAAAGCGCCGAAGTCAAAGTCGAAATCGGTTCGGCGCAAAAAGGCCAGGCTCTGGGTCAAATGTTGCCGCAAATCAATTTCACCGGTAACTGGTCAACCAACAGGCAATCCGTTACGCTACAAAATCAAGATACAATCAGCAATTACCCTGGTACCCGCTATTATATTTCTCTGAATCAAACCTTGATTGATTTTGCCAAATTTTGGGAATGGCGGCGCACATCGAAAATAGAAGATCAATATGCCGCTGAAGCCATTGAAGCCCACAATCAGCTGATGTTCAACGTGGTTGAGCGCTATTTCAACGCGCTGGAAGCAAACGACCAACTTGACTTCGCCAAAACAGAAAAACAGGCGGCTCAAAAACAACTTGAACAAATACAAAAGCAATATGCCAAGCAACTGTTAAAAGTTACCGACCTCTATGCGATGGAGGCGCGGCTTGATCAAATCATTGCCAATGAGATTTTAGCGGAAAGCAAGCGGGTGACGGCTCAAGAGAGTCTTAGAGAATTGACAGGCGTAACGCCGTCCATGCTCAATAAGCTTCGAGCCACGGTTGACTATCAGGAGATCCAAGGCGATCTGCAACAATGGATTGAAATGGCGGAAAGCCAAAATCCAGCTATTTCGTCCAAACAAATTGCCATACAAGCCGCAGAAAATAACGTGACTGCTCAAAAATCCAAATATTTACCCGTCGCTGATCTGCAACTTAACTACTACGATACCAACACCGGCTATCAAAGCAGTCAATCTCCGCCGGTGCAAGTCCAAATTGCGGCTATCAATGTCACCGTGCCCTTGTTTTCAGGCGGTACCGCCACCCACCGATTGTTTGAAGCCCAGCATCGCTTGCAGCTCAGTAAAAATGACAACGAAGCAGTCATTCGCGCTATCGTTAAAGAAACCAGCGACGCATTTCTCAGTGCCAATGCCAATGCGCGGCGTATCAAAGCTTCGCAAAAAGCGCTGGAATCCACCAGAAAATCAAGGGAAGCCATGGAACGAGGCTATCATTATGGCGTAGTAACCATCAGTGATGTCATCAAAGCGGAACAGGATGAATTTTCGGCAAAAAATGATTTCGCACAAACCAAATACGAATACATCAAAAATCGTATTCGTTTTATGCATGCCATCGGTTCGATCGCAGAGGAAAATTTGCAAGAAATCAATAGCTGGCTGGAAGCCAAGTAACCCATAAACGTATGTCGTTGTTGATTTAAAAGCATGTAAATTTATTAACCTACCGATTACCTTGCCGGTAGTAAGGCCGCACAACAAAGTTAATCAGTGCCTGACCGAAAAAGCGAATTCCCAACCGTCCCCTTATTTTTTGCCGGTGTTCCATCGTTAGCCTGCCGCCTTCGCCAAACGTTTCGGACCGGCTGTGTCAAAACGTCGCGCGTCAGACCTTCCAGGTTTTAAAAACCTGGAAGGTCTGTATATCGCATGTTTCTCGCCTAACGACAGCCCGCCCCCAGACATGTGTGTATTAAAGACGAGCCCAGGGCGTGAGAACGATCAGTTTATGTTTCGGGAAGTTATTACCGACCATATCCTTAGCCGATTTTTCTTTCCGTTTGAGGTCGCTTTTGCCGATCTACAGGCGCTATGACGCCCGGCATTTTGTTGTTTCCCCTGCTTGTTGCCGTTAAGCGTTTTTTTGTAAGGCCCCCGCTTTCGCGGCTCTTGTTCTAGGGTTTGCTGGCGAATCACTGCGCCAAACCGTTTTGCTCCGGGGTATGTGTTCTACCGTACCGACTACAGCAAATTTTGCGGCTAAAGTGTCTTTAAGGTTTTTGTCGAGTATTCGGCACTAAACCTTTAATCAGTTGCCGGAACAGC
>DAINRH010000009.1:30911-44199 GCA_036741905.1 Methylobacter sp.
CACTTAACTGGAGATGTCATCATGAACTACCTAATTAAAGTTTTTTCCGCATTTTTCTTGGCTTTGACCTTACTGACTACCGCAGGTTGCGCATCGACGGAAAAGCACGAAGGAACCGGAGAATATGTTGATGACAGCGTTATCACCGCCAAGGTCAAGGCACTGCTGTTCGATGAGCCTAGCCTGAGATCGGGTGAGGTCAATGTTGAAACCTTCAAGGGCGAAGTTCAATTGAGCGGTTTCGTAAATTCACGGGCCGATATTAATAAAGCGGTCGAAATTGCACGTAGCGTCAAAGGCGTACATTCGGTCAAAAATGACATGCGGCTTAAATAATCAAGGACATCATCATGGAAATCACCGACAAAGCAGCTAATCTGGCGCACGAGGCTTTCGACAAGATCGCCTCCACAACCCATCAAGCCGCCGAAACACTGGACGAGACAGGCGAGCAACTAAAACATACCGAGCAGCAGTTGATAAACAATTGTCGCGGTTATGTCCGTGACAATCCCATAACGTCGGTGCTTGTCACGGCAGCAGTCAGCTTTGCTCTGGGCCGTCTATCGAGCCGATGCCGGGCCAACCGTCAAACTTTATAAGTCAGGACGCCGCACTAAGCACGCGTCTCAAACGAGAGAGGTAACCATCGTGGAAACAATAGACAACGTATCACATTCTGCACATGAGACGGTCGACAAGATCGCCAATGCGAGCAATCAGGCCGCCGAAGCGATTGGCGAAAAAAGAGCGCAACTCAAAAATGCCGAACAGCAATTGGTCGAAAATTGCCGCGGCTATGTCCGCGACAATCCCGTGACATCACTGGGTATCGCAGTAGCGGCAGGCTTTTTGCTGAGCCGACTGCTAAGCGGTCGTTAAACGGGCAAACATCATGGCGCTGAACTCAGCAAATAATGAGACTGGGCAAACCTCAACGCGCGACGACCCGAGCAAAACGTCGGGGGTGTTGGAAGATGCCCGGTCGTTATGGCAGGAGTTACGCGAGCTAAGCCATGATCGTTTCCGGCTCGCCGCGCTGGAAACGCAGCGGGCGGGTTATAGCTTGGTGTCCATGCTCATGGCGGGAGTGATGATCGCCGTCTTGCTAATCGGCGCGTGGTTGGGGCTCCTGGCCGCCGCCGTACTGTGGCTGGTGGAACATGGCGTCGCGGCGAGCAGCGCCATACTGCTTGCCGTCGTTTTCAATTTGATGCTCTCGTTGCTTCTTTTTGCTGTGCTACGCCGCAAAAGTCGTTATCTACGCTTTCCAGCAACCCTCCGCAGTCTTCAGTCCCAGCCTCAACAGCGCCGCGATCGGGAGAAATCATGATGGCAACCCGCCTACCCCAGTCTCTGACAGCTCAAATCAAGGCTACCGAGCGGCAGGTGTTGAATCGTCAACAGCGGATCGGCATCCGTAGCGCTACATTGCTTCGGGAGATACATCAACAGATGACCGCTCCGGCAACTTTGTTGCTGGCTGTGGGCATAGGCTTTATCGTCGGCGAACTCACCAAACGCCAAACTCCCAAATTCCGTGGCACTACCGATAAACCTCAGGTTGCCGAATCTTCACCCTTGAAAATCGCGCTGAAGCTCATGACGTCGGCACGCACTTTATACACGGCCTTGCCTCTAGCCTGGATGATGAAGTCCTACTGCCAACCGAGTGCATCGGGTGAAACTCCGATACCTCACTCCCGGCCAATATCGACTCCCAGTACACCGAAGGTCACGGCATAGCTAACCGTTGTTACATTCTGTCGTTTACAGCCGCGAAAAAGATAGATGACAGAGACCCTGTTCCCCCACGCCCTTATCCACTGTTACGGACAATACGTAACGCGCGAATGCCGGGATTCGCAGGCTTATGTTCGATGCCCTACCGACAATGCTTTATGCAGTAGATAGACTGGCCGCGGGTTTGTGAAATATCGCAAAGAACCTGAGTCAATCTCGAAGAAGCCATTTTTAGGTTAATGGATTAGCGCCGGCCATTCCTAACGCCTGGCTTTCTGAAGATACTGTGTTCGGCTAGTGAACACTTAAACAAAATCCCAAAAAGGACAAATTTTATCTTACAGTTTACTGGCGAGTCTGGTGGTTATTGCAGGCAACTCCGCGTTGGCTTACGCCGAAGATAAACATGCCAAAAAAACCGCCGACGCCGCCAAAGAGGCTGAAATTCATCTACAAAAAAAAGAGCCATCGAAATAAGCCTGTTAGCGGAAGCGTTGATTTAATCCTTCGACAAGCTGTTTTTCAAAACCGGATTAAGATGCTCAGGTAGACACTCATTGCGGTAGCGACCCAAGGCCCAAAGCGGGAAAAATTTATCGTAACCGTGGTATTTCAGGTAAAACACCTTGGGAAAGCCCGGAGCATTGAAGCTCTCATCGTTCCAAAAGCCATCGGCCTGCTGGTTTTCCAATAGATATTTCACCCCGGATTGGACTTCGGGGCAGTCCGCTTCGCCCGCTGACAGTAATGCCAATAAGGCAAGCGCAGTGTGGAATGCTGTGCTGATATGGAATTGGCCGCGAATCCTGCTGTCGTAATAGCTGTAATTATCTTCGCCCCAGCCGCCGTCGGCACGTTGCTTGGATTTAAGCCAAATCACGGCTTTACGAATACAAGGATCATGTTTGGGAATACCCGCGGTTTCAAAACCGGTCAGCACCGACCACGTGCCATAAATGTAATTGGCGCCCCATCGCCCGAACCAACAGCCATCGGTTTCCTGCTCCTTGCGCAAGTAATCGACGCAGTTGTCGATGACCGCCCGGTATTCCGGATGTTGATCGACCAGCTTGCCTAACAACATGATGCAGCGCCCGCTGACATCGGCGGTTGGCGGATCAATCAGAGCGCCGTGGTCGGCAAACGGGATGTGGTTGAGATAGTGACAGGTGTTGTCGGCGTCAAAAGCGCCATAGCCGCCATTGACGGATTGCATGCCCGCAATCCAGATGCCTGCGCGTTCAATGTTCCCGGCAAACTGCCGGTCATTAGCCTGAATCAGGGCATGGGCCGCCACCGCGGTATCATCAACGTCAGGGTAATAACTGTTACCGAATTGAAAAGCCCAACCGCCGCCCTGCAAGTCGGGACGCTGAATCCGCCAATCGCCCGGCTCGTCCTTCAGTTGCTTGCCGGCCAGCCAATGCAAAGCGGATTTAAGGGCTTGCCGGGTGTGTAAATCGCGTTGCCGGAGGTCGGCTTCTTGCAGGGTCAGAGCAACCAACGCGGTATCCCAGATAGGAGAAACGCAGGGCTGGCAGTAGGCCGTATCCTCTTTGACGACCAGCAATCGCTCTATAGCCGCTTTGGCAATCCGCCGCTGTTCATTATCGGCAGGGATACCCAGACAATCCATGGCTTCATAGGCGTTGACCATGGCCGTGAAAATTGCCCCCAGACCATCGTAACCATTCAATCGTTCCATGAACCAGTCACGCGCCTTTGCGGTAGCCTTGCGGCGAATGAAGCCCGGAATCAACGGCTCCAACAGACGTCCCATACGATCAAGCGCCAGTATGGCCTTGCCTAGCGGTGTTTTGACGTGGGAAAAATAATGTCGCTCTTGATCGGGCGGCGTAACGAACAGCTCGGCAATACCGATTTTGTGCGGGTTACGCGCCTTGACTTTATAAGTGCAGAGTATGAATAGCGGAACCATCACGGTGCGCGACCAGTAAGAGACTTTATCCGGGTGAAACGGGAACCACTGGGGTAGCAACATGATTTCCACGGGGATGAAGGGCACCCCGCGCCAGGGAATCTGCTCGAACATCGCCAGTGCGCAGCGCGTCAGGACATTGGCTTTGGCCGCGCCGCCCTGATTCAGTATCCACTCCCGAGCCTTAACCATATGTGCGGCATCGATAGCGTCGCCAGCCATTTTCATTGCGTAATAGGACTTGACGGTGCAGCTGATGTCGCCGGAACCGCCCGTATAAAGGGGATAACTGCCGTCCACGCATTGTTGCGAGCGAAGGAAATTGGCGATCTTGGCCTGAAGTGCCGGGTCGATTTCATCCATGTAGTGCATCATAAGGATGTACTCGGCGGGAATAGTGCAATCCGCTTCGAGTTCGAATACCCAATAGCCTTCTTCGTTTTGCAGGCCAAGAAGCTGAGCTCCGGCTCGTTCAATTGCGCTATCCAAATTTGTTTGCGCATGAGATGCGCCGGTGTAATTAGAAGCAGGACTAGGAAGTGAAAAAGTCTCTGTTAGCATGTAGGTCTCTCTGATTTTACATTTTTTGTTGGAGCTTCCGGCAGCGCATTAAGGCCGATAGCTAAAATTTTTCTGTCGGCAGTGGAGGCCTGACGCTATAAAAAAACGCCGCCGCAAAACATTGCGACGGCGAATAATCTGTGTCGTTATGATATTCCCCTAGCATGAGGCGGCTGATCTTAACGTATTGCGGTCTTTTTCATCCGCCCGCGCCCAGTCTAATGACTAAATTAGCCGCAGTCGGTACGGTAGCGCACATAAGGCTTTCGCCAATGATTGAAAATGTAACCTGCTTAGTAAAGCACCGTGGAAACGCGATAAATCGCGTCTCTACAGACGACGGTTTAGGTATTAGCACTTATTGTTTGAATAAGCAGGGCAATATATCCTTCAAGTTCACTGGCAAAAACGACCCGTATTCATGGTTGATAGCGCTATTCAATCCTTATCACAAAAAATAGGGACATTACCTAATGATTGACCCGCATAACCGTAACCTTGGGCAAAACCATATCCTCGACTCGTTATCCGCCACCGAATACAAACGCCTTGCCCCCCATCTTGAACGGGTCGCATTACCGCTCGGAGATATTATTTACGAACCCGGCGACGAGTTGCGTTACGCCTATTTCCCCACGACCTGCATCGTATCGATGCTTTATGTCATGGAAAGTGGCGCGCCGGCCGAAATCGCGATGGTCGGCAACGATGGCGTCATCGGCGTTTCGCTTTTTATGGGCGGAGGAAGCATGCCTAATCGGGCGGTGGTGCGTAGCGTTGGTTACGCCTATCGGTTGCGGGCGCAACTCCTTTTGCAGGAATTCAACCGCGCCGGCGGATGCCGCAACGGAACGCTGCACGATTTGCTGCTACGTTATACCCAAGGACTGATTACCCAGATAGCGCAGACCTCGGTCTGCAATCGCCATCATTGCGTGGACCAGCAACTCTGTCGCTGGCTGCTGTTAAGCCTCGACCGGCTGCCTTCGAACGAGTTAATCATTACCCAGGAATTGATCGCCAATATGCTCGGCGTACGCCGCGAAGGCATCACGGAGGCCGCCGGGAAATTACAGCAGGCAGGATTGATTGCCGCCGCGGACGTGTCACGGTATTGGATCGGCCGGGATTGGAAGCGCGCGCCTGCGAATGCTACCAAGTGGTCAAAAAGGAATTCAATCGACTGCGTCTCACTTTCCAGAATGCTCCATTGACATCGCACACTCCCTTACACAGCGGCGGGCGGGTTAGAAGTGAATCATTAAGCGGCCGCCAAGCGTAGATCAATGTCACCATAGTCAGGATGTCAGATACACTTACCCGCCGTCATCCCGGCGCATTCAACTCGGTGAGTTTCATCGTAAATATCGCCGGAGATTGCTGCGTATTGTCGTAATGTCAGGGGCGTTATCTTTGCGTCTTTCTTTAGTATATGGTCAGTAATAACGTCCCGAAACATAAACTCATCGTTCTCACGCAGAGCGATCATCGTTATACACAGCGCTGCTCAAGAGCCGGCATGATACCGGACAGCCGACGTAGATAGCGCCTGAACGAAAACTATGGACAGCATGTATATCGGGTTGTTCAGACAAAATAATGAAACGGTGGTTTATAAAAAATTAATCTTCGATAGCGATAGGCTCGGAGTCGTGACTTGCGGCTTTTTCGTTCAGGCATTAATTACGCATGGCCGCATTGCCATGACCAAAGCGCGGAGTAATGTTTCCCATCGCTCGTTGAAGACAATACCCGCAAAACCGGATGTGGTCGGTGCGGCAACGAACATAGCGCGCATCTGCGGTAAAGCATAATGCCGATTAACTTTTAGGGTCGACTTCAGCGTAACCCGCGAATGCGGGAGTCGCAGGCTTATGTTCGATACCGTACCGACAATGCTTTATGCAGTAGATAGACTGGCCGCGGGTTTGTGAAATATCGCAAAGAACCTGAGTCAATCTCGAAACTTGTCGAGAAACCGATCGTTTCAAAAAGTTGGAGTGCAAAATATGAAATCATTTACCCCCATCATCGCTGCGTCGTTTCTGAGTGCAACACTCGTGGGAACCTGTGCGGCAGACATCCATGAGAAACAAAAGGACTTGGTCGAAAAACAACAGGAAGTCAGAGACGCTCAGAAGGAACTCAAACAGGAGGTCCGCAAGGAATTGGTCGAGACTACCCATGAAGCCAATAAGAAGATGCTGCAAGTCAGCCGGGCCAGCAAAATTAACGGTACCAATGTAAAAAACACCAAAGGAGAAAACATGGGCGGCATCAAGGATCTGGTGATTGATCCTGAGAGTGGCCGCGTAGTCTATGCCGTGGTTTCTTTCGGCGGTATTTTGGGTCTGGGAAACAAGCTCTTTGCCATTCCATGGTCGGTATTACAATGGAATCGCGAAAAAGAATATTATGTCCTCGACCTGGATAAGGAGACTTTAAAAAATGCTCCCGGGTTTGATAAGAACCATTGGCCGGACAGTTCAAATAAATGGGATTTACAGCGCGAGGAGATCAATCAGTTTTATCACGTTAACCCTTAACCGGATACCAGGGGGCAGAACACTTTGGGCGCACCGCCCCTACTCCCGCTTGTAAAACATAAAAAACACGCTCGGAAAATCCTTTCCTGATTAGCAAGATGCTTCAGCTAGCGCTAAAAAGTTCGTCATTCTGGCAGGGATGCCGGAATCCAGTCACATGGATGTGAAGCCATGGACGGGTATCGAGCCTAAATCATGCAGCAATGGTATCGGCAAGTTACCGTCCATGGCGCTGGATCCGGCAACTGCTCCTGCGTTGCTCTACCTCCTGCATCCATGCAGTCGACCGGCATACCTGCCGGTATGACGGTGCTGGCTGAAGCATCTAGATAATCAGGAGATGCTTTAGCCAACCAACCGTAGAGACGCGATAAATCGCGTCTCTACGGGCCGCATTTTTTGGAACTGGCTGTTGATATATCGACAGCCATCAATCAACCGCTGCTGAATCAGCAACAATCCTCTGCCGATATGTCCTTTTTCCCTATCGGCAGCGTGAAATAAAAAGAGGCGCCTTTTCCATAGGTGCTATCGAAATGAAAAGCGCCTTCGTGGGCTTCGATCAATGAGCGGCTGATGGATAATCCCATGCCCGTGCCATCTGCCTTGGTGGTGTAAAACGGCGTTAATATTTTTTGTTTTTGGTCTTCGGCTATTCCGGGGCCATTGTCCTCTACCTCGATTTGTATGTTGTTATTGAGCGTTAACCGACTGCGGATGGTCAGTCGGCGCGGCTGTTCGACAGGTAAGGTCCGTAAGGAATCTACGCCGTTTCTGATCAGATTGATCAGGACTTGTTCGATTTGTATGGAATCGACAGAGAAACACGGCAGATTGTTTTCCAGCTCAAGCGTTAGTTCTATGTCGTTCGGTTTAAATTCAGCAACGCACAGATCAATACAGTTACGGATTAATGGATTAACCTCGGCGGTTAAACGGTGTTCCGGATTGGATTTGATAAACTTCCTCATCCGATGAATGACTTTTCCCATTCTTAACGCCTGTTGCTGCGTTTTGGCTAGAATATCGGCGAGCTTTTCCAGATCAGGATTTTCAGTATTAATAAGGTTTAAACTGGCTTGGGTATAGCCGGAAATCGCAGCCAGGGGCTGGTTGATTTCATGGGCGATGCCCGAGGCCATTTCACCCATCAAGCCGAGGCGGGTAACGTGGGCGAGTTCGCTCAGATGGGCCTTGTCTTGCTGTTCAAGGCGAATACGTTCGGTGATATTGCTAAGCGTAATACGGAGGGTCGGTGCGCCGTCCGCATCCTGCGCGGTGATAGCCTCCAGATGCGCCCAGAATTGAGCGCCTTCATTATTCAACATCCGCAACTCGATCGCCCGCTGTTTATTGGATTCAAAGAGCTGTTTGCAGAACGCATAGTAAAGGCTTAGGTCCTCATTGAGCACAAAGTATGAGAACAGCTTGGTAAGCAATGTACGCCGAGGCAAGCCGAATAAGGTGGCTGCGGTAAGGTTGGCTTGCTTGATCAAATCTTTTTTGCCGACGGTGAAATAACTCACCGGCGCCAAATCATAGAGATCGAAATAGCGGGCCTTTTCAACTTCCAGCTCCTGCTGTGCTTGACGCAGCTCCTCGTTCTGTAGCTCCAATTCGATCTGATGCACATGCAGTTCGTGAAAAAGTTCTTTTTGTTCCTCGGGCGACAGGGACTTGAGCTGTTCCGGCGAATACGCCGTTTTTTCCTGGAGAATCGTTTCGGCCTGTCGGTGTAGCCTGGTTTCCGGATCGGCCTGCACTAAGCCGCGCATATCCGACGACAAGCCGGCAGCGGTGGGATGTTTATCAGTTCGTCTGTTCATTTGAGATCGTCCGATAGTTGATTCTGGAAAAATCGTTCCTGATTAGTAAGCTGCTTCAGCTAGCGCCGTCATTCCGGCATCCATGCCGGAATGACGGCGTTTTTTGCGTTAGCTGAAGCATCTTTATAATCAGGTATGGGCTTAAGTGGGAAGCCGTTGATAAGTCTGTGCTTCGTTTACCCGTTCCGTTGTCGCAACCGCATACATCTGCCCGGTCTCATTGATTAAAGCGGTGGCCATTATCCAAACGTCCACGGCAGTCTCCTTTTTGGTGAGCCGTTGCGTACGGTACGGCTTCATAATTTTACCTTTGCCAAGGTTAATCATCCTGGCCAACTCTTTCTTGCGCAGGGCATCGGGGATTCTGTCGCTGACGTTCATCAGCAATGCTTCGTCTTCGCTCCAGCCGTACATTCTTACCGCTCCGGGGTTCCAGGCGATAATGCGGCCGCTCAGGTCCTGTACGGTAATGGCATCGTAGGCATCGCGCACGACCACGGCTAAACGGAGCAGCCTGTTGGCTTTCTCCAACTCATCTTCGATCCGCTTTGTCCCGGTGATGTCGACAAAGGTGATCACTGCGCCCTCAATAGTGTTGTCCAGCGTGCGATAAGGTTGGATGCGCATGGTGTACCACTTGTCATCCCTGGCCTGCACACGGTTTTCTATGGGAATCAGCGTTTTCAGGACCGAGTTAATATCCTCTCCCAGGCGGTCGTAGTTGACCAGGTTGGAGACGATGTGGTTTACGGGGCGGTTTGTGTCGCGCTGGAGCAGGTTGATGATCTGGGTAACCAGGGGGTTGAAGCGCAAGATGCGCAGGTTATTGTCGACAAAAAGGGTGGCGATGCCGGAACCGTCCAGCAGGTTGTTCATGTCGCTGGAGAGCTGCGCCGCAATATCCACCTTGGCTTGTAATTCATTGTTGACCGTGGACAGCTCTTCGTTGACCGATTGCAATTCTTCCTTGGAGGTTTCAAGTTCCTCGTTGGTGGATTGCAATTCTTCGTTGACCGACTGCATCTCTTCGTTGGCGGATTTAAGCTCTTCATTGGACGACTCCAGTTCTACATGCGTAGACAACAGGTAGTCCTCCTTGGCCTGTAGTTCCCGTCTAAGCTCGGCAATCAGATGCACATTGTCGTCCGGGACGTGGCTTGCATTATTGTCGGCAAGCGCCAGTTGCATCTGTTCAGGATTGATGCCGGGCGTTTCCTCGAAAATGACCAAATAGAGAGGCGACTCCAGTGTGCCGGTCAATTTTGAGGTCACCGGGCGGATACTCAGGTTGACCAAGGTAAAATGGCCGTTGGTTTTAACGCGCAGGGCATTATCATGCATGATCTCCCCGGTCGTTGCCGCTTTGTGCAGGGCAATAGTCAGGCGGGACCGCAGCCCCGCCCTGGACATTTTCAGGATATTGTTGATGCCGACTTCACCCTCGGCAGGCTCCAGGTACATACCGGTGCGTCCGTGCAGGTAGAAGATGTCGCCTTTGCTGTTGACCAGCGCGGCACAAGGGGCGAGATGCTGCAACAGCATCTGTTCGGTTAGTTCGCGCAAAGGGGGTTTCGCAGGAAATGCGTTCTGGGTGATGTTTTGTCGAACCGCCGCGTTTATCGCCGTCATGGGCGGAATAAACAGCCGTTGCGATCCATGAGGGCGACCGTAAATATTTTCTTTACGCAAATAGAGTTTCGACTTGCGGTCCAGTGCGGAAAAAAGGTCGTCATACTCGCCTACGCTTTCGGAAGTGCCCAAGAACAACAGGCCCCCTTGATTGAGCGAATAGTGGAATAGGGGGATGATTTTCTTTTGCAACGCCGCGTCCAGATAAATCATGAGGTTGCGGCAACTGATGAGATCGAGTTTTGAAAAAGCGGGGTCTTTGATCAGGTCATGCTCGGAAAAGACCATCATATCGCGGATGCCTTTGTGGATACGGTAGCTGTTGCCGTCCGGCTCGGCGGTAAAAAAGCGCGTCAGCCGCTCCGGCGAGATGTCGTCGGGGATGCTCGCAGAATAAAGCCCGGCTCGGGCCGCGACAATCGCCCGGTGGTTAATGTCGGTGGCGAATATTTGCACCGTGTAACTGAGTTTTTGCGCCTCCATGGCTTCCACCAGCAGAATGGCGATGGAATAGGCCTCCTCTCCGGTCGAACATCCCGGAACCCACACGCGGATCACGGCGCCTAAGGGTTTGTTGATAAAATGCTTGGCATTGATCTGTTCAGAGAGCGCCGAAAATGCCGCCGGATCACGGAAGAAATTGGTCACGCCGATCAACATATCGAGAAACAGCGCCTCCACCTCGATCGGCGTCTGCTGCAAGTATTTGATGTAATCGTCAATGGCTTCAATCTGGTGAACGGCCATGCGCCGTTCGATGCGGCGGTTGATCGTATTGGGTTTGTATTGGGAAAAATCGTGCCCGGTCTGGTTTCGCAACAGAATGAATATCTTCTTCATCGAAGTCTGGTTCCGGAGCGTAAGGCTGGCGCCTAAGCGGCTGAGTTTACCGAAGGCGTGGTTGACGTAGTCGATCAGTTTGACGGGCATTTCTGCCGCCGGCAGCACATAGTCGACTAATCCTGTTGCGATGGCACTGCTGGGCATGCTGTCGAATTCGATCGATTCCGGGGACTGCGCCATGACCATGCCGCATTCGCTCTTGATGAGCCGCACGCCTTGGCTGCCGTCGCTGCCTGCGCCGGAGAGCACGATGCCGATGGCCCGCTCATGCTGATCCTGCGCCAATGAACGGAAGAAGAAGTCGATGGGTAGGCGCTGACTGTCCGTCGAGGCAATGTTCAGCAAATGTAACATGCCGTTCTGAAACGCCATATCGCAGTTGGGTGGGATAATGTAGATGCAGTTGGGCCGTACTATCACGCCGTCCTCAACTTCGAAAACCGGCATAGAGGTATAGCGTTGGATGATTTCAGTGAGCAGGCTCTTGTGATCGGGAGACAAATGCTGCACCAGCACAAAAGCCATGCCGGGCTTGATGTTTCGAGGTATCCCGGAGAAGAATGCCTCGAAGGCCGCGAGTCCTCCGGCCGATGCGCCAATGCCGACAATGGGGAACCTGCTGTGGGTAGCTTGAGGCGCGGCTGTTGTTGTCGGCACTTTTTTTCTTGTCATGGCATGATCTGAAAAGGTCAAGCGTAATGGTACGCGGCGCTCTGCGTATTGAGTTGAAATGCTTGTCGGCGTTGCTGTGTACACTTGTTTTGTGTATTCATATAATTTCACATAGTACTCTTTAAAATGCAGGGGGAGGCGTTATTTCTGCAAAAGTTCAAAGCATGACGCGCGTCGTAGTCGTTCATGCTGAGCCCTTAGATAGCCTTGCGAAGCATGAACGGATTTGGGGCTCCCGCAAGACTGATGTTACGCAGTTAGTCGGATTTATACTGATTTAACGTTAAGATGTCGCCAGCGCGACAAACAGGACAAAAATTATCTGTGCGTAACATCAGGTAGTAACGCAAAAGTTATTCGTAATTAACTTTATTGTGTCAAACTGGTAACGATTACAAAAATTAAATACTCTGGCGTAAAATTAAGTGCGAATGGTTGCCGCTTGATGCTTAGGACTCCGTCAATAATAACTTCCGCTTAGGGTTCCCACGCTCTGCGTGGCAACCCAGTCAGGGACGCTCCGGCGTCCAACCGCAGAGCGGTTCAAGCTGCATTCCCACGCAAAGCGTGGGAACGATGAATTTATGTTTCGGAAGTTATTGTCGGCCATATCCTTGTCAAAGTTACGCTCACTTGAAAAAAAAATGGCTGCTGGAAATCCTCGGTAATGCCGGTGAAAAATTCCAGATAACTTTTCTTACTTTAACAGTCCCTGGGGACTACCGGTCGCCATTTGATGAAGTCATTCCAACGTTAACTAAAAATACAAAGATTGTTTATGACTGCCCCGCATAGCCCTCGACAAAACTATCTCCTCGGAACCCTGCCTGCTGATGGATACGAGCGCCTTTCCCAAAATCTGGAACTGGTCCAAATGCCGTTGGGCAAAGTCATTTACGAATCGGGGGACGAGTTGCGTCACGCCTATTTCCCGACAACCTGCATCGTATCGCTGCTTTATGTCATGGAAAACGGCTCTTCAGCCGAAATCGCCGTGGTCGGCAACGATGGCATCATTGGCGTCGCCCTTTTCATGGGCGGAGGAACCATGCCTAATCGAGCCGTCGTGCAGAGCGCAGGTTACGCCTATCGACTCCGGGCCCACCACCTTATGCAGGAGTTCGACCGCTTTGGCGGGCGTCGCTACGGGACGTTACATGATTTGTTACTGCGCTACACCCAAGCGCTGATTACCCAGATGGCGCAAACGGCGGTTTGCAATCGGCATCATTCCGTGGACCAGCAACTCTGTCGTTGGTTGCTGTTAAGCCTCGACCGGCTCGCTTCGAACGAGTTGACCATGACCCAGGAACTGATAGCCAATATGCTGGGCGTGCGCCGCGAAGGCGTCACGGAGGCGGCAGGAAAATTGCAGCAAGCCGGGTTGATTGAATACAGTCGCGGCCGTATCACGGTATTAGACAGGCCGGGATTGGAAGCGAGGGTCTGTGAATGCTACCAAGTGGTCAGAACGGAATTTGATCGCCTGTTGCCCCCGAGTCCGCTGCCATAGCTCATTCGAGCGAAAC
>DAINRH010000010.1:0-19530 GCA_036741905.1 Methylobacter sp.
TTGCGAATACTTTAGTTTCAGTAGATTTTACGAGGTGTACTGTCCTCGGCATGCACTCTAGGTTTCGCTACCCACGTCGAAGCCATGTCGCCCCCCGTGATGTGTATATTATATGAATTGTCTAAAAATTGTACAATTATTTTTTATGACCAGTATCCATGCGGCTTTCAGGACGGCAATCGTTGGTTTACAGAAGCTGAAAATAGGGTGGCTACCTCCCCTCTTTCTGAACCGTGCCGGCGATTTTCCCGCACACGGCTCTCCATCGTGTCCTCCGTTTGCCAGAGGCAAACAACCCAATCTCCGAGAAGTAGCATCGTCAGTCGCCAGAAATTTCATTTCGAATATCGGTTCGGTCGCAACCACAATACGCCCTTAACCGTCGCTATTCCTGATTAGGCAATGCCACATCGTACCGCTGTGACTATACCGATCGGTAATACTACTTATTGCTTCAAGACATTGATTTCTCTAATCTGTTGATATTCCAAAAGCAACATCCTCGGTGCGAACCTGTTTACTTTACGGGAGGCTGAGTTAATTGCCCACTGTATTCACATAGAACCCAATTATCTTTGTAAGAGTGGGATGCCGAAATGACCTGCAAATGCTTGCTCGCCCGAGCGGCTGCCCAAACGGGGGAATACCTATGATAATGAAATTACGGGAGCATAGACGAAACGCCAGGCTCGCCGATCCGGGCGGTGTGGACGAACCCATCCGCTTTGAATTGTTTAGCGATGAACGGATGGCGCAACATGCCGCCAGTTTAGCGAAAGCGCAAAAAGCCCGGCTTATCCCCGGCGGACTCAAACTGATGCCGAGGGTGCGCGAAAACTCCAGGGTGTTATTTGAGGCTTACCAAGCCATAGGCAAGGCGGCGCGCGAACACCGAGCCATCACACCGGCCGCGGAATGGCTGCTCGACAATTTTCATGTGATTGAAGAGCAGATCAACGACATCAACCTCTATCTGCCCGAAAAATTTTATAAGCAGCTGCCGAAGTTAAGCAACGGCTTTCTTGCCGGTTACCCGCGCGTCTACGGCATTGCCTGGGCGCTGGTCGCTCATACCGACAGCCGTTTTTCTCCGGAACAGCTGACGCTTTTCATGCGCGCTTATCAGGAAGTCCAGCCGCTCAGTATCGGCGAGCTTTGGGCGCTACCTATCACGCTACGTATCGTGATGATCGAGAATTTGCGGCGGCTGGCGTTAAAAGTCATGCGCTCGCAAATCGGGCGACGACTGGCTGACGAGTTCGTCGATCAAGCCGACAGGCTCGATCTTTCGACCCAGACGGCCGTTTTACCCGCCGCGCGTTTCCGCCAAGCCTTTGCGGTCCAGATCGTGCAACGCTTGCACGATCCGCATCCGGGTCCTGCGCCTGCACTTGATTTCCTGAATGAATGGCTGGCCGAACAAGGCGTCACGCTGGATGAAATCGTACACCGCGAACATGCCGGCCAAATTGCCGCCAACCTGACCGTACGCAATATCATCACCAGTATGCGCGCCATATCGGCGTTCGACTGGCCGCAATTTGTCGAAGATTCGAGCCTGGTCGATCAATGCCTGCGCGCTCACCCCAATTACAGTGCGATGGATTTTCTGACCCGCGACCGCTACCGTCATGCGATTGAAGATCTCGCCAAACGCTCGCCGTATTCCGAAGCGGAAATCGCCCGAAAAGTCGTCGACAAGATTGACCGTGTCGGCAAAGAACCGGACGCCGGACCGCAAAGCCGGGAACCGGGCTATTACCTGATCGGCGCAGGCCGCGGCGAGTTCGAACAGGAAGTCGGCTTTCAGCCTACCTTCGGGCAAAAGTTACTGCGCATTTATGTCGCCCATGCCGCGCCTGCTTATCTGGGCAGTCTGGCCGTAATCACGTTGCTGTTACTGAACCTGCCTTTAAACGCCGCTTTCGAAACCGGTTTAGGCGGCTTAGCCATTACCCTGATTGCGCTGTTTGCCTTCTTTCCCGCTTCGGACATTGCCACCTGTTTGGTCAACCGCTTCGTCATCTCCGTGGTGCCGCCGCGTCATTTACCCAGACTTGAACTGAAGGACGGCATCCACGATGCGTTGCGCACCTTTGTTGCCGTGCCGACCATGTTTATCGACGAGCAGAACGTAAAAAGGCAAATCGACGAACTGGAAGTTCACTATTTGTCCAATCCGGTCGGCGATGTTTACTTTGCCCTGCTGTCCGATTGGGTGGATGCGGATCGGGAAACCCTGCCTGAAGATGCGTTGCTGTTCAGCATCGCCATTGATGGAGTGGATACGCTTAACGCCAAGTACGGGGAACAGCGCTTTTTCCTGTATCACCGCAAACGCGGCTGGAACCCCAGCGAGAACAAATGGATGGGATGGGAGCGCAAGCGCGGCAAGCTGCACGAATTTAATCGACTGCTGCGCGGCGCGAAGGATACTTCTTTTATGCCGCTTCATGGACAACCCGCGTTTGCGCCGCCGGACGTTCGCTATGTCATTACCCTGGATGCCGACACCAAATTGCCTATCGGCGCGGTGCAACAGTTGGTGGGCACCGCCGCCCATCCGCTCAATTGGCCTGTTATCGACCCGGTCAGCCACTGTGTCGTTAGCGGGTACAGCATCCTACAACCCAGGGTCACAGCGACTTTGCCGCAACGGCGCGAACATTCGCTGTTTCATCAGCTTTTTTCCGGCGCGTGCGGCGTGGACGCCTATTCAACCTCCGTGTCCGAAGTGTATCAGGACCTGTTCGGGCTAGGCACATACAGCGGCAAAGGCTTGTATGACGTCGATTCATTTGAGGCATCTTTGGCCGGGCGCGTCCCGGAAAACGCCTTGCTCAGTCATGATTTGTTCGAGAGCGTGTTCGCCCGCTGTGCGTTTGTCAGCGATATTGAGCTGTATGAAGAATTCCCGTCCCATACCGAAGTTGCCGCGTCCCGCTCGCACCGTTGGGCGCGTGGCGACTGGCAATTATTGCCGTGGATTTTCAGCCCGCTCGGCAAAGGCATGCCGCTGATCGGACGCTGGAAAATGATCGATAACTTACGCCGGACTTTTTCAGCGCCGGGCGCATTTTTTACCCTGTTGGCGGCCTGGGCGATTCCGGATGCGCCGCTTGCGATATTGATGGGCTTGACCTTAACAGCCTTGGCTTTTCCCGCCTTCCTGTCCATCGCCGGGGACATGAAGCTTCGCCCCGACATTGCGTTGCGCAGCCAATTGCGCGGCATAGCGGAAAACGCGTTACTGGGCTTAAGCAACAGCCTGATTACACTGACACTGCTGGCGCAACAGGCCTGGCTGATGACCGATGCCATTGCCAGCACCTTGGTGCGGCTGTTTATCACCAAACGGGAATTGCTCACCTGGGTCACTGCGTTGCAAGTCAAGACAGCCTCGGGACACTCCATAAAGAGCCTTATCAAACCCGTGATTAGCCTGAGTATCGTGGTAGTTGGCGCGGGCTTGGTCGTGCTGCTGTTCAATCCCGCTATGATCGAAATTGCCGCGCCGTTCCTGCTGCTGTGGTTGCTGTCGCCGATCATTGCCCACATCCTGAGTTTGCCGCCGAAACCCGATCCGACCGAATCGTTACTCCCTGAAGATGCGTTGCAGCTACGGCAAGTCGCCAGGCGCACTTGGCGATTTTTTACCGCCTTTGTAACGGAACAGGAAAACTATCTGCCCCCGGATAACTTCCAGGAAGACCCCGTAGCCGAGATCGCTCATCGCAGCTCGCCGACAAACTTCGGTCTTTACCTGTTATCGGTACTCGCCGCGCACGATTTCGGCTGGCTGGGTCTCATCGACACCGTTGACCGGCTGGAAGCGACTTTAGACACGCTGAACAAGATGCCGCGGCTGCATGGACATTTTTATAACTGGTACGACACCCGCACGTTGCATACCCTGGAACCCAAGTATGTATCGACCGTGGACAGCGGCAATTTGGCGGCCCATCTGCTGGTGCTTGCCGAGGGATGCAGAGATTTGACCAAGCGACCGTACCCGTTTGCCACCGTGTTAAACGGCATTGCCGATACCCATAGACAGCTTGTATCGGCGCTTGCCAACACCAACGACGACCGGCGCATGCTGATGGTTCCCCGAGAAGAGCTGCAAAAAAAATCGGCCAAGCTGGGCGTTTTTTTGGCATCCAACCCCGTTACTCATCATGACTGGGTCAGATTGTGGCAACGCATGATTCCCTGCGTCGACAACCTGCTCGATCTGACGCGCGCTTACGCCGCCGAACGCGACGAACTGACCGATAACAGCGAAGTGCTGGCATGGGCTACGCTGCTGCACAATGACCTCCACTCCCACCAGCGCGACATGGAAAGTTTCGGCTCGTCGATCCATTTCAAGCTTCCGCTTGACGACGATTCGCAGCAGGAAGCCCAGCATTGGAAAACGCTGAGCCAACGGATCAATACGCTGGCGGAACTCGCCCATCAACTGTTTGTCGACATGGATTTCCGGTTTCTCTATGACTCCAACCGGCGCTTGTTTTCGCTGGGGTATCGCGTTGAAAAAGGCGTTATCGACGACAGCTACTACGACCTGCTCGCCTCGGAAGCGCGACTGACCAGCCTTATCGCTATCGCCAAGCGCGAAGTGCCGAGCGCTCACTGGTTCCACTTGGGGCGTCGGCTGACGCGCACCGCGAACGGCACCGTGCTGTTATCCTGGTCCGGCTCGATGTTTGAATACCTGATGCCTGCGCTGGTGACCTATACGCCGTGCTACAGCATGCTCGACCAAACCTGCCGCCTGGCCGTGCAAAGCCAGATCGAATACGGCGAAGAGCGCGGTGTGCCGTGGGGCGTGTCCGAATCGGCGTTTAACGGCCGCGACCGTTGGTTCACTTATCAATACTCCGCTTTCGGCGTGCCCGGTCTGGGCATGAAGCGGGGGCTCGCCTATGATCTGGTCATTGCCCCCTATGCCACGGCCTTGGCGTCGATGTACCACGCCCATGCCGCGGCGCTGAATTTCGAGCGCCTGGAAAAGCTCGGCGCGTTGGGTCGTTACGGCTTTTTCGAAGCGCTCGATTTCACGCCGTCGCGACTTGCGGAAGACCAAAAAGTGGCCTTTGTGCGCTGCTACATGGCGCATCATCAAGGCATGTCGTTGGTGGCTTTGGCTAATGTCATACACGATGGCGTTATGCGCCATCGCTTCCATCGCACGCCGATGATTCAGGGCGCTGAATTGCTGTTGCAGGAGCGGGTTCCGTACGGCTTTGACAGCGGCATTCCCGACTTCACCCAAGCCGAGGCTGAAGTCAAGGAAATCATCCAACTGCCGATACGCCGCCTGCTGTCGCCGATGTCCCTGACACCCACGGCGCATTTGCTTTCCAACGGCCGTTACGGGGTGATGATCACCGCCGCCGGCTCAGGTTACAGCGTTTGCGAAAAACTGGCGGTCACCCGCTGGCGCGAAGATGTGACGCGCGATTGCTGGGGCAGTTACATCTATTTGCGCGATGTGGCCGAAGGCAGGATCTGGTCGGCCGGGTACCAGCCGACTGCGGCGGTTCCCGATCGATACGAGGTGGTTTTTCTCGAAGACCGGGTGCGTATCTCCCGCGAAGACGGCACTATCGCCAGTCGCTTGGAGATCATTGTCTCGCCTGAAGATGACGCGGAAATCAGGTGTTTGAGCTTAACCAATAACGGCACGCATGCCCGGGAAATTGAGGTGACCTCCTACTCGGAAATTGTGCTGGCCTCGCCTATGGCGGACAACGCTCATCCCGCGTTCTCGAATTTGTTCATACAGACCGAATACTTCCCGCAGGCCTGCGGACTGATCGCGCAACGACGGCCTCGGGCGGCCAATGATCCGCAAATTTGGGCGGCTCATGTGCTGGCATCCGGCAGCATCGGTACAGGACTCCAATACGAAACCGACCGGATGCGTTTTATCGGCCGCGGACAAACGCTGCGCGCACCGGCTTCCGTGATCGACGGCCGTCCGCTCAGCAATACGGTCGGCGCGGTGCTTGATCCTATTTTCAGCCTGCGTACGCGGATCAGTATCGAACCGGGCGCGACTGTCCACGTCACCTTTACCACGCTGGTTGCCGCGTCGCGTCAGGCGGTTGAAGACTTGGCCGACAAATATCACAACGCGGCCACTTTCGACCGGGTTTCCGATCTTGCCTGGACGCATGCGCATATTCAATTGCGTCATCTGCGCATCAAGCCTGACGAAGCCCAGTTGTTTCAAGCCCTGGCTAACCGCTTGCTGTACGCCGATCCGTCGCTGCGGGCCGATAGCAAGCTTATGCACCTGAACCGATTGAATGTCACCGGTTTATGGCGGTTTAGCATTTCCGGCGACAGGCCCATTGTATTGCTGCGGGTCACCTCGACAGAAGATCGAACGATTGTCGATCAATTGCTGCGCGCCCACGAGTATTGGCGCATGAAGCGCTTATCCGTCGACTTGGTGATCCTCAATGAAAAAGAAATCACCTACGCCAATGAGTTGCAGACCTTAATGGAAGGCATGGTTCGGGAAAATCAGGCTTTTGCGGCTATCCATGACTACGGCGGACACGGCGATGTTTTTGTGCTGCGCGGCGACCAACTCTCGGAGGAGGAGCGCGTGCTATTGCAAACCACGGCGCGCACGGTGCTTTTGAGCAACCGCGGCACCCTGGCCGAACAACTGCTTAGGCATCCCAAGCCCATACCGAAATTTATCGAACCCAAAACCGTGTCGGCAACCGGTTCCGACGGGAGCGCCCCATCAATCGCCCCCGCCGATCTCGAATATTTCAACGGTCTGGGCGGGTTTGCCGACGACGGGCGCGAATATGCGATCGTGCTGGGCAAGGGCCAATGGACGCCGGCGCCCTGGATTAACGTGATTGCCAATGCCGAATTCGGTTTTACCGTCTCGGAGCTGGGCAGCGGTTATACCTGGAGCCTTAACAGCCGCCTGAACCAGTTGACGCCTTGGTCGAACGATCCGGTCAGCGATGCTCCCGGCGAAATATTTTATTTGCATGACGACGAGACCGGCGATTTATGGAGCCCGACTGCGTTGCCGATCCGCGTCGATAACGCCAGTTATGTGGTTCGCCACGGCCAGGGCTACAGTCGTTTCGAGCATGCCTCTCACGGCATTCACAGCGAGCTGCTGCAATTTGTAAGCTCGGACGACCCGGTCAAAATTTCAGTTTTAACCTTGAAAAACACGTCCGCTCGCCCCCGTAAATTAACGGTTGCCGCCTATGTCGAATGGGTGCTCGGCGCCTCGCGCACCACCACCGCGCCTTATGTCGTCACCGAGCTGGATCAGGCAACCGGCGCCCTGTTGGCCTACAACAGCCTGGACGTGGACTTTGGCCGACGCATTGCTTTTGTCGATATGGCCGGTTTGCAAACAGGATGGACCTGCAATAGGACTGAATTTATCGGCCGCAACGGCAGCCTGGATGCGCCGATAGCCTTGCGTCAAGCCAAAGCGCTTAAAAACCGCGCTGGCGCGGGACTCGATCCGTGCGCGGCATTGACCACGCAGATCGAACTTGCCGCCCATGAAAGCATCGAGATTGTGTTCCTGTTGGGCCAAGGCCGCGACCGCGATCATGCAAGCGAGCTGGTCCGGCGCTATCGAGCCGCGGATATGCAGCTTACCTTTGCCGCCGTGAAGCAATCATGGTCGCGGACACTCGGGAAAGTTCAAGCAAATACGCCGGACAGGGCGCTGGACTTGATGTTGAACGGCTGGCTGCTGTATCAAACCCTGAGCTGTCGAATGTGGGCGCGAGCCGCCTTTTACCAGGCTGGCGGGGCTTTCGGTTTTCGCGATCAATTACAGGACAGCATGGCGCTTGCGGTCGCCCGGCCCGACTTGGTCCGCGCGCATCTGATCCGCGCGGCGGGGCATCAATTTGCCGAGGGCGATGTGCAGCATTGGTGGCATCCGCCGTCCAATCGCGGGGTGCGCACCCATTTCTCCGACGACCTTATCTGGCTGCCGTATGTGACATCCCACTACGTCAAAGTGAGCGGCGACAGCGCCGTACTCGACGAGATGCTGCCGTTCCTGGAAGGGCCGATACTCACGCAGGAACAGGAAGACGCCTATTTCGAGCCGACTGAATCGGCGCAACAAGCCAGCCTGTTCGAACACTGCGCGCGAACGCTGGATTTGAGTTTAAAAGTCGGCGTACACGGTCTGCCGCTGATGGGTTGCGGCGACTGGAACGACGGCATGAACCGGGTTGGTCACCTGGGTAAAGGCGAGAGCGTCTGGTTGGCCTGGTTCCTGATCGCCACCTTGTCGGAATTTGCCGATCTGGCCCAGGCGCGCGGCGACACCGAACACGCCGTAGCTTGGCATGAACATGCGGCCACGCTGCAAGCGGCGGTGGAAGCGGAAGGCTGGGATGAGTCCTGGTACCGGCGCGCCTATTTCGATGACGGTACGCCGCTGGGATCGGCTTCCAACACCGAATGCCGCATCGATTCGCTGGCCCAGAGTTGGGGCGTCATTTCCGGCGCCGCCGACCCCGAGCGGGCGCGGCTGGCGATGAATTCGGTTCGGGAATACCTGATCCAATACGGCGATGATCTGGTCTTGCTGTTTACGCCACCCTTCGATAAGACACCGCTGGATCCCGGTTATATCAAAGGCTACTTGCCGGGCGTACGGGAAAACGGCGGGCAATATACCCATGCCGCGGTCTGGTGCGTTATCGCCTACGCGATGCTCGGCGACGGCGATCAGGCGGCAGAACTCCTGCACATGCTGAATCCGATCAATCGCAGCGCTAACCGGACCGGCGTTTATGCCTACAAAGTCGAGCCGTATGTGATAGCGGCGGATATTTATACCGTACCGCCCCATGCGCGGCGCGGCGGTTGGACCTGGTACACCGGCGCTGCGGGATGGTTTTACCGCGCCGGTCTGGAATGGATGCTGGGCCTGAATATCCGCGCCGGTAAAATGTATTTCAATCCTTGTATTCCACGCGAGTGGCGCAGTTACACTTTACGTTACCGGCACGAAGAAACTTGCTATGAAATCATCGTCAATAATCCCAACGGCGTGTCGAAGGGCGTGATCTCGATTGAATTGGACGGCGTGCCGCAATCGGGGGGTTATATTCCGCTGCTGCACGATGGGAAGACGCATCAGGTGTTGGTGCTGATGGGGTAACGCGGTTGCTCCCATAACGCCATTAACCGCAGCCGAGCCGGTTTTCGTCGATCATCTGCGGCGAAACGCAATTGAACAAGTACAGCCATAAGTAGGTGTTCATAAGTTTCTTAACATGAGTGGCATGCGTGGGAGAAAACTTTTGCCCAACTACTTATCAAACCTCGCAAATATCGCTTTGTTCTCTTCTGTATACATACAATGATATTTGCAATTCCATTTCGCATGACTCAAAATCCAGCATTGTAGTATGGGTAATTCGCTTTATTGTTAATCGATTTTCAGCGAATCGCCTTGACCGACTTATAAGGATAAATCTTTGTAACTCCTCGATATACCGAATATTTACCTTAATTATCAACGTCGCTAATTTGTATATTTGGGTTCTAGCCCCGGTTGAAAGCGTTAATGGACACTATCAATTCGACGATCTCCTACAGTCTTTTAACCTATGCGTTTTTTCACTCTTTTTAATCTATTTGTGCTCGCGTTGTCGATTGCGCTGTCCGCAGAAGCGACCGAGGATACCGATAGCGCTTATCGGCTGGGTAGCGGTTACACTGTAAACAAAACCGGGCTTCGTATTGGCGGCTATGCCAATGCGCTAATAGGCGCGCCTCGCGCCGTTCCCTGGCATTTCGAGGTTACTGATCTCAGCCTGTTTCTGACCTGGGACAATGGCTCGAGGCTGAGTTTTTTTTCGGAACTGGAAGCCGGCGATGTGCTGAGTGCGGGCGAACATCAATCGCTGGAAACGCAAAATGCCCATTTTGAATTTGAAAGATTTTATATCGACGGCCTGGTGAGCAACAACCTGACGGTACGGCTCGGTAAATTTCTTACCCCTATCGGTCAATGGAACCTAATCCATGCCGCTCCTCTGGTTTGGACCACCTCGCGCCCTGTGGCGACTGAGAACTCATTTTCGACCCATGCTTCAGGACTCATGCTGCACGGCTCTGCGTTATTTGCCAACCGTCGACTTGAATATAGCGTATACGGCGACGTCACTAACAGCATAGACCCGCACCGTTCAAAAGAGCCTTTTGATAATGCAGTGGGGGGGCAATTACGTTACTTGCTCAGCGATACCCTGAAAATAGGCGCTTCTTTTGCCAATTTCGCGCTGACTAACCTGCAATCGAGCCGTTATTATTTGTCCGGGCTTGATGCTATGTGGTCTTATCAAAAATTTGAACTGAGCAGCGAAATAATCTATCGCACTAGCGACCACGCCAATATAAAAAACACTTGGCAAGGTTTCGCTCAAAGCGTGATTCCTCTTTTTAGCCGGCATTGGTTTGTCGTAGGGCGTTACGAATTCTTTGACCAATCGCAGGATAAAACAGGGCAAGTTGGAGTACTAGGGCTTGCTTACAGGCCTTTACCGCCTATTGTATGGAAGTTGGAATATCGAATGGGGACTCGCAATGAAATATTAGCCCCGGACGGTCTATCAGCGTCCTTTGCGATACTGTTCTAACAGCTATGCGCATAGTTCATCCGCTGCTTGTCGTTATGTTATTCGTCTGGTTGCCTGCCCGCGCCATAGAACCTTTAGCGGTTATAACAGCTACGGCCAACCCGCTGGATACGCTTTCATTTGATGACTTAAAGCTCATTTACCTGCGTAAAAGCCAAATGGACTCGGAAGGAAACCGCTGGATTCCATTAAACTTGCCGGTCATGGATCCCATTCGGCGCAATTTTTCGCTGACGCTTTTCTCAATGCTGCCGGAAGAGCAGCAAGACTATTGGAATATCCAATATTTCAACGGCATTACGCCTCCTAAAGTAATGGCTTCTGAAGAAGCCGTACTACGTTTTGTATCCTCAACCACCGGTTCGATCGGTTATATCCGCAAGCAAAAAGTGGATAACCGGGTAAAAGTGCTGTTGCTCATTACGCCGGCCGCCGATAAATAATCGAACCGTTCATCGATAGCTGTTTTCATACCAAAATTGCAGACATTATTTGCGTGGACTGCAAAAACAAGTATTTAACTTCTCGCCACAAAAATATAAAAAACTAACAAAATCAATATATTAATATATGGCACACATAGTGCTTATGTTGATTATAGGTAAGCGGCAACCTGCTTTACTACAACGATATAAATCACATTGGAGATAACAACATGAGTTCAAATAAATCTAAAGAGCACGACAACGAGCGCAACTCTCTTGATCAGCACAGAGAAGAAGACCGGACAGACTCTGATGGTTACGAAGACCACGACACAGCAGCAAACCATGAGGCTCAAGCTAATGAGCTGCATGACAGCGTAGCAAGAGACAGTAGCAGCGATGATTCGTTGTATGGTAGCGAACTTAATGATGTGCTTGACGGAAGAGACGGCAATGACCTGTTGATAGACGCCGGCGATACCAACAAAGGCGAAAATCATCTTAACGGTGGTATTTTAGTTGCGGATGGCAGTAAATTTGATCAGCACATAGAAGAAGGCCGGACAGACTCTGATGGTTACGAATACCACTACTCATCAGTAACAAACCATGAGGCTCACGGTAATGAGTTGCACGACAGTGTAGTAAGAGGCAGCAGCAGCGATGATTCGTTGTATGGCGGCGGACTTAATGATGTGCTTGACGGCAGCGACGGCAATGACCATCTGGAAGGTAGTGACGGCGATGATATATTGATAGGGGGCGGTAATACCGACAAAGGTGAAAACCATCTTAACGGTGGTAACGGCGATGATATTTTAGTTGCGGGCGGCAGTAAAACCAGTCACCTGGATGAATTTCTTGCTAACCATAAAGATGTATTGAACATCGTAACGACGAATCAAAAATGGGGCAGTGTCGCTTCTATTGCAAACAGTGTTTCTGATGACACAGGAGGCGGCGTTCATAACATTTTCGACATTCATAGTAATAGCGGTGATGACAAAATTTTTAACTTTCATGCGGCAACCGACAAAATCCAGCTTGATCGTGAACTTAATGGCTCTGACATTAGCGATATAGATAGCCTGCTCCATCATATTCAAACCTCCGGAAACGATTTGAGCATTGATCTTGGCGACGGAAACACAATAACCCTGGTAGGCGTTGATATTGCAGGATTGAGTGCAAACAACATTGCCTGGGCGTAAATAAAAAAGCGTTGTCCATGTCGGGGCATTGAGGTACGCAGAATTCGTTTGATTGTGCATGATGAGTGACGGCCTTTATAATGATTCATGCATATTCACCGGATATTATTAATCTCTTTTCTTTTACTGCTGCTGTTAGCCACAGTACCCATAGTCGCGCTGTCCTTTTACGCATCAAGGCTTGCTTTAGAAGCGGAAATCGGACGAAGTCTTAAAAATGACGCTGCCATGTTGATGGAACAAATCGACATGTTAATCTTTGAACGCTTACAAAATGTTCATTCCTGGAGCCATCTGGATATTATTCAAGAAGGCCGCATCGGTGATATAGACAAACGTCTGGCTCAGTTTCTAGGGGAGCTGGAACACGGTTATCCGGGGGTATACCGAAACCTGTTTTATCTAAATAACGAAAACCGGATTGTCGCCGCCGGTGACCCGACATTGATCAAACGCCCCTTTCAACCGCAAGCAGACTGGATACGTGCGCAAGTGCCGCAAGGTGAAGTCCTTCTGGAAATCTTGCAGTTACAACCTCCTTATGAGCAGGCGGATTTGTTAATCCATGCCCCCGTACATGATAACTATGCGGCCGGAGACATTGGACAACTTTATGGCGTATTTGATCTTCGGCAAATTTTCCGCTTGTTCGATCAGGCCAGTCATTCCGACTCAGGCGAACGCTTCGTCATTTTGCTCGACGCCGAAGGTCGCGCAATAGCCTCATCTGCAACAGCGCGTGCCCAAAAGCTGCTATTGAGCGATACCTTTGCAAGCTGGAGACTCCATGAACAAAACGGCATCGCCGTCCATACCGGCAAACCGCTGACCGATTCATCGGTATTGGTCGGATATGCCGTTTCCAAAGGCTATCAAGGCTATGCGAATATGGGCTGGTCATTGCTGGTTATTCAATCCACCCAACAAGCATTCCAACCCATATGGGCCTTATGGTGGCTGTTTTTCGGCGCGTTTATCGCCACTGCTTTGATCGCCAGCGGCGTCGCTCAGTGGGTGGCCGGACGTGTCGCCAAGCCCTTGCTGGATTTAACGGCTTGGGTTCAATGTTTTCAAAAGTCATCGGACTGTATCAGTCCCGCCGTATCCGGCGCACAAGAAGTACGCGAATTGAGTTTAGCCTTTGGCCAACTCATCGGGGATTTAGAACGCTCCCGTCAACAGGTTGTCCATGCCGCTAAATTGGCCGTCGTCGGTGAAATGGCCGCCATCATGGCTCATGAGGTGCGCACCCCGCTAGGCATTTTGCAAACCACCGCACAAATGTTGCAATGGGAAACAGCGCTCAGCCCTGAAGGCCTGGAAATGACCCAAATGATTGTTGATGAAAGCACCCGGCTCAACCGTTTGATTTCTACATTGCTCGACTGTGCTCGTCCGCGTCCGCCCAATATGATGCAGCAAGACCTGCATAAAATCATAGCGCGAGTTTTTGATCTGCTTGCCACGCAGGCGCAAAAAAAGTCTATAGCGATTGATTGGCTAATGCCTCAAAATACCGCGCTCATCGAATGCGATCAGGAATTATTGGTGCAGGTTTTCCTGAACCTGATCCTGAATGCCATTCAAATCGTTCCGGCAGGCGGCCGAATACGGGTACGCACAGAGGGTTCAAACGGCGAATCTGTAAAAATAACCGTAGAAGATAACGGCCCCGGTATTCCACCGGAAAATTGTGCGCGCTTGTTCGATCCTTTTTTTACTACTCGAGAGGGCGGCATCGGCCTGGGTTTAACCGTTACCCAGCAAATTATCTGCATCCACGGAGGTCATCTTGCTGCGGGCAAAAGCGAGTTGGGCGGCGCGTGCTTTACACTGGTTTTACCCTTTTCTCAGGAACAAAAAATATGCTGAACGGATCGCGTGTTCTGGTAGCCGACGATGAACCCAATGCGCGGCGCTTACTGGAAATTTTATTGCGTAAACTCGGTTGCGAAGTGTTTTCTGCGCCTGACGGCAAAGCAGCGCTGGAACTGTTACTCAAAACGCCTATGGATTTATTGATCACCGATCTCAACATGCCGGGTATGAGCGGATTGGAATTATTAGCCGCCATGCGTAGCAACGGTCACACTCTCCCTGTGATTGTCGTGACCGCCTACGGTACTGTCGAAAACGCAGTCGCCGCAATGAAGTTGGGCGCCTTTGACTTCATTATCAGGCCGCTGGATGTCGAGCAAGTGGAAATGGTTATTCGCCGCGCACTTGATGTCCGAAGAGTCCATCAGGAAAACGAATTCCTCCGCGATGAAATGAACAAAGACTGGGGCGAATTCATCGGCCAATGTCAGGCTATGCGGACAATTTATGAGCTGATCCGGCAAGCCGGACCCAGTAAAGCCAGTATTTTTATTATTGGCGAAACCGGCACCGGAAAAGAGTTGGTGGCACGCGCTATTCACAGCAACTCCGGGCGTAGCGGCTTATTCGTGCCCATCAACTGCGCTGCGATTCCTGCCGATATTCTGGAAAGCGAGTTATTCGGTTATGTGCGGGGGGCTTTCACCGGCGCTCACAAAGACCGGGTTGGCAAATTTGAATTGGCGCATCAGGGTACCTTGTTTCTGGATGAAATTACCGAGATGCCTCCTTCCCTTCAAGCGAAACTGCTGCGAGTGCTCCAGGAAAACCGCATTGACCGCTTGGGCAGCAATCACAGCATTGAAGTCGATATCCGCATTATCGCAGCAACGAACCGCGATCCGCTCGGTGCTGTTCGAGAAGGCCGTTTGCGCGAAGACCTTTACTATCGTATTAATGTTTTAGGCATTCAGTTACCGCCTTTGCGAGAACGGCCGGAGGACATACCTTTACTGGCGCGCCATTTTCTAAAGCACTATCGAAAATCGCTGGGCGGCGGTTCTTTTAATCTGCCTGATGAAGTCGCTCAGGCATTAATAGCCTATGCCTGGCCTGGCAATGTACGCGAACTGGAGAACATGATGGAACGAGCGGTGGTTCTAAGCCAGGGCGGAGAAATCGGCATCAGGCATTTGCCGCAGGAAATACAGTTAAAAGAACTCCCGATAATATTAGCGTCTACCGACAATGATGATGAAAATATGGATATGGAAGCCGGGGTGGCAAAGCTGGAAAAAAGATTATTGAATAAAGCCCTGAACCAATCGTCCGGCAACAAAGCAAAAGCGGCGCGCCTTCTAAAAATAAGTGAACGCACACTTTGGTATAAGCTCAGCAAATACGGACTAAAAACCGGAATGAATTGAACTTCTGACGCTTCCTTGTCAGATGAGAATTAGCCTGACGCCAGCAGCTTTTCAAACTCATCAGCGGCCACCGGTTTCGAAAACAAATAACCTTGCCCGTAATCGCAACCGGCGGCCATCAGTAAATCGCACTGCTCCTGCGTTTCTATGCCTTCTGCGATGACCTTGATGCCCAATTTATGCGCCATCACGATGATCGCTTCGCACAACGCCAGATCATTGGCATCAGGGCTGAGGTTGCGGGTGAACGACTGGTCAATCTTGAGATAATCGATGTCGAATTTTTTCAGGTAGGATAATGAAGAATAACCTGTGCCGAAATCATCCAGCGATACCTGCATACCGGCATCGCGAAAAGCCAGCAGTTGGCCGGTAATTAAGGCCCCGGCATCCATCAGCAAGCCCTCGGTAATTTCAATAACCACGCTTTCCCCAGGCAGGCCAAGTTCCCGTAAATGCTCGAACCAGGCCAGATGGCCATTGCCCTCTTTTTGAAACTGCACCGGCGATTTGTTAATGCTGACCTGGAACTGCTCGTGGTGTTTGATACGCCATTGCGCCGCCTGCTGCGCCGCCTCGCGAAACACCCATTCGCCGATGTCGATGATCATGCCGGTTGCTTCGGCGACCGGAATAAAATCGGCCGGGCTGATCAAGCCGCGGGTCGGATGCTGCCAGCGAATCAGCGCCTCGGCCTTGTGGATGAAGCCGGTGCTCAATTCCACAATCGGCTGGTAAGCCAGCCAGAACTGGCGCTCAACCAGGGCATTGCGCAGGTCGTTGATCAGCCGCATTCGGGTCAGCGCGGCTTCCTGCATTGAGATGGTGAAGTAGTGGCGGCAGTTGCGGCCCTGATCCTTTGCGGCGTACATGGCCTGATCGGCATTTTTTATCAACACGTCGATGTCATCGGTATCTTCAGGATATAAGGTGATGCCGATACTAACCGACACATAGGCAATTTCGCCCGCCAGCTCGAACGGTTTGGTCAGTTGGCACAGGATGTCCTGGGCAAGACGTTCAATACTGTCCTGTTCTTGCAAGTCAGCCACGATAATAGTGAATTCATCGCCGCCCAGACGCGCGACGGTGTCGGTATTGCGCACGCAATTAAGCAGGCGTTGCGCCATTTCCTTGAGCAGCAGGTCGCCTTTGCAATGGCCCAGCGTATCGTTAACATCCTTGAAATGATCGAGATCGAGAAACAGCAGTGCCAATGGCCGGCCCACCCGCCGGGATTTCTTCATTTCCTGCGCCAAGCGCTCGTAAAACATGTGCCGGTTGGGCAGTCCGGTCAACGAGTCGAAGTTAGCCTGCTGCCAGATGGTCTGTTCCGCATGTTTCTGGTCGGTAATATCCGAGAACGTCGCAACCCGGTGCCGCACCTTGTTTTGGTCGTCGTAAACGGTGTTAATCGTCAACCATTCAAGGTATATCTCGCCGCTCTTGCGCCGGTTCCATATTTCGCCCTGCCAATGCCCTGTCGTTTCCAGCGCATGCCACATGATCTGGTAGAACGCTTCGTTTTGGTGTCCCGACTTGAGCAGCGTTGTCGATTGGCCGACGGCCTCCTGCAATGAGTAACCGGTCAGTTCGGTAAAGGCCGGATTGACGGTGACAATCCGGTTATCGGCGTCGGCCACCATGATGGCTTCGCCAATCGCCTGATAAACCAGGTTCGCGAGTTTCAATTTCTCTTCATTGCCTTTGCGTTCGGTAATATCGATGAGTATCACCCGACAAGTTTGGTCGTCATCATTGGCAAGGGCTTCGAACTGTATAATCAGGGTCTGGCTCCGGTCGACAGGCAGTAGGGTCAGTTCGCAGCTTTGCGCCGCTTTACCGTCAAATACGCCGTTCAGGAAAGCGTTGAACACCGGCAAGGAATCGACGCTGATAAAGCTTGAAAAGCGTTGCTGCTTTAGCTGCGAACGGAATATTCCCAACTGTCTGGCAGCCCTGAGATTGATCTGCCGGATAGCGCCGTCGCGCTCCAGCGTAAGATAGCCGACCGGCGCCATGTCGTAGAGTTCGGTGTAACGTTCAAGGCTCGCTTCCGCTTCAGTCTGCGCTGTCAGCAATTCCTCATTTTGCATTTCCAACTCGATCTGGTGAACCTGCAATTCGTGCAGCAGTTTTTTTGCGTCCATTTCAATACCGACCGCGCTTGACTGTTGTTGGGCAAGCTGTTGATTGGCGCGTCGGCGCAGTTTGTCGGCATCGGTAAATTGTTTGTTTATTTTTGTCACGCGCTATCTCCGTACATCGTGAATATCCCATCTTTATGAAGGGTATTATAAACTGATGTCAGTCGCGCTAAGGAGTTTTTAGCGCGAAACAAACCAGAGTCTGTAGTCTTAGGTCGGGTTAGCGATAGCGTAACCCGACCTACGCTTTTACAAATAAATTCCGGGCGTGGAATTATTATCCGTGTCCGAATTTTCCTGCCGCACCGAGCCGACTTTCTGCTTATGGTGCGTAATAACCGTGCGAATAGAGACATACTGATAGGGTTTGCCTTTCGCGTTTAAAAAAGGAACGATGGTGGTATCCACCCAATAAAGAGAACCGTCTTTGGCGCGATTACGGATTTCTCCCTTCCAGATATGCCCGTGGGCAATGGTTTGCCACAACTTGCGCATGAACTCCTTGGAGTGATAGCCCGAATTGATGATGCGGTGATCTTGTCCGAGCAGTTCTTCGCGGGAATACTGGGAGATCGCGCAAAACTTGTCGTTGACATAGCTGATCTCGCCTTTCCGGTCGGTAATCGCCACAATCGCGTGTTCATTCAGCGCCAGCTCAAGATTTTTGGCAAGACTGATGTCGACAAAGGTGATCACCACGCCGTCTATTATATTGTCCATAGTGCGATACGGCATGATGCGCACATCAAACCAGCGTCCGTCATGAGTCTGGATTTGTTTATCCGAAACCACCAGCGTACGCAGCACATCTATTGCATCCTGCTGTAGCAGGGGATAGTCCAGATCGGTAACGATGTCCGATAACGGCCGCCCCTCGTCTTGCGGCAACAGCCTGAAGATCTGCGAGGTATGAGCGGTAAAGCGCCGTAGATGCAATTTATTGTTAAGGAATACCGTGGCGATTTCGGTGCTGTTAAGCAGGTTCTGCATGTCGTTGTTGACCCATTGCAGCGCATCGAGCTTGGCTTGCAGCTCCGCGTTCACAGTCAGCATTTCCTCGTTCACCGACTGCATTTCTTCCTTGGAAATGAGCATTTCCTGATTTGCAAACTGGCACTCTTCATGGCTGGCTTTGAGTTCTTCCTGCAAAAACTGTATTTCATCGCGCAAGGTTTGTATTTCCAAGCGGGCCTGTTGCAGCGCCTCGGGCTGCGCCGGATTGGCGCTGCGTTTACGGATGCGGGCGGTCGCGACATCGGTAAACACGATGATGACTTTGCCGCGCAATGCCTGCACCTGCTCGATCGCCTGCACAGTCACATTGACCGTATGGGTACCGCTTTCGCCGGTTATTTGCAGGCCGTTCAGCTGTAGCGCCGTTAATTGCTGCAAGGCCAGGCGGATCGCCCCGGTCAGCGCCTGACGCAAGCCCTCGCGCGCCATCGCATGGATATTCAGGTTGGCTTTACCGGCAGAAGGTTCCAGATACTTGCCGGTGTGGCCGCTAAAATACAGGATGTCGCCCTCGGCGTTAACCAGCACCGCGGCCGGGGCGTAATGCTCAAGCAGCAATTGATCCATCAGTTGTTGCAGATTGACAGGCAGGCCGGCGTTGTCGACGGTCTGCCTGGCGGCAGGCGCGGCGGTAAACTGTTTATGCGGAAAACTCACTTCAGGCTTCGGCAAAGGATTGTCAATACGCCGGTAAAGCCGCACCTTGGACTTAATCGGCGTAAACAGATAGCCGAAACTGCCGGTGCTTTCGGCGGCTCCCAGCAACAGCAAGCCATGCGGGTTTAGCGCATAGTGAAACAGCGGCAACAGTTTTTCCT
>DAINRH010000010.1:19630-24918 GCA_036741905.1 Methylobacter sp.
AACAGCAAGCCATGCGGGTTTAGCGCATAGTGAAACAGCGGCAACAGTTTTTCCTGCAATTTGGCCGAAAAATAAATCAGCAAGTTACGGCAACTTATTATGTCCATCCGGGTAAACGGCGGATCATTGATGATATTCTGCTGCGCAAAAATGATCGTTGCGCAAATTTCATTTTTTATCCGGTAACCGTTGTTTTCAGCATTAAAGTAGCGGGCCAGACGCTCCCGTGAAACATCGGCGACGCTATGGGCCGCGTAAAATCCCTGGCGCGCATGGGCTATCGCATCGGCATCGAGGTCGGTAGCAAAAATTTGCAGCTCATAGTCTGCGCCGGGGTTGAGCTGTTCGAGCGCTTCAATGAAGACGATGGCCAGCGTATAAGCCTCCTCGCCGGTAGAGCAGGCCGGCACCCACACTCTGATTGTTTTGCCGTCCGGGTAGTTTGCCAGCAGCGCGGGTATCGCGTCGGTCTTTAACGTGTCCCATGCCGCCGGATTGCGAAAAAATCCGGTAACGCCGATCAGTAATTCCTTGAACAATAAATCCTGCTCCTGCGGGTTTTCGCGCAGATAACGCACGTAAGTGGCGATGTTATCGAGTTGATGCAGTTCCATGCGTCGCTCGATGCGGCGATATATCGTGCTTTTCTTGTATAACGAAAAATCGTTGCCGGTTCGGACCCGCAGCAGCACGGCAATTTTTTCCAGAGCGCTCAGGGAGCTGTCTTCCAATAACAGGCCTGAACTGACCAAGGCATCCCGGTGGGGCCGCTGGAGATAGTTAATGATATGCCCAGGCAGTTCTGCCGCAGTGCCGATAATATCGGCCAGCCCCGACTCAATAACGCTGCGCGGCATGCTGTCGTATTTGGCTTCGGCAGGACTTTGCACCAGCACCAGGCCGGATTTTTCCTTGATCGCGCGAAGGCCCTGCGTACCGTCCGACCCCATGCCCGAAAGCAGGATGCCGATACTTTGCTCGCGCCGATCTTCAGCCAGGCTACAGAAAAAAGCATCGATAGGCAGGCTTAATCCGCGCGGTGCAATCGGGTCGAGCAGATAAAGCGTGCCGTGCAGGATGGACAGCTCTTTATTCGGCGGATTTACATAAACGCAATCCGGTTTTATTTTCATGCGATTTTGGGCTTCTAATACCTTCATCGCCGTAGTGCGTTGCAGCAATTCGGCCATCATGCACTTGTGGCTGGGATCGAGATGCTGAACGACCACGAAAGCGACGCCCATGTTATCAGGAGCATGACTGAAAAACTGTTCGAGCGCTTCAAGCCCGCCGGCCGAGGCTCCGATGCCGATGATCGGCAACACGCTGTCCGCATCGAAGTAAGCCGGATCAACCGAGGTGTCCGGAGAGAACGGGTCGTGGGCGGAGGTTGATTTATCCATGCAGGCTCCTGCTGTCTTTAGAGTAGTAAATAGTTGGGCAAGAGTTTTCCGGCATGTGTGGGAGCGGCTTTAGCCGCGATTGTCGCGGCTAAAGCCGCTCCCACACATGCCGTTCATGTTAAGAAACTTATAAACACCTACTTATGGCTGCTGATACTTTTTGCTTAACAAAAACCGGTTCTTTAAATCGCCGCTCCCCGGCAGGAAAAAAAACGCGACCTTGTTGATATGCAATGGACATATATTACACCGACCTTCTGACGCTGTTTAAAAACCGGCGGCCGATTTAAAATATCCACAGCCAATTACAGCGACGCACAAGTTTCTATTAACTGCCCGAGAAATCCATTTCAACTTTACCGTCGACCAGTTTCAGGTTGGCTTCAAACTCCGTGCCTTTGCCGGACTTAAAGCCTTTTAATTTTCCCGTCTCCCCTTTGCTTAGTAATTTTTTAGCCATCGCCAAGCTGATCTTTTTATGCGCGACGGTTTTCCAGATCGCCAATTTGCAACCGTTGCGCCATTCGCTACAGCTGTAAGCTTTTACCGTTTCAACGATTTTGCCGTTACATAATGGGCAATCGGCAATGGCCTCTTTTACTACAGTTCGCGTTCCCGACTCGGCTTTAACATAGCCGGTTTCGCCCCGTTTATTGAGGGTCAGTTGGGCATTGAATACGTCATCGTTTGGCTTGATCGCGTAACTGTGCAGGGTTCGACTATTTTGCAGCAATTGGCAGGCCATGTCCCGTGTGACCGGTACGCCATACATTTCTTTCCATAATACAAACCGGCAGCCGGCTTTCCAGTCGCTGCAACCGTAGCCTTTTCTGCCTTCGATGACGGGTTTTTGACACAGCGGACAGTCGCCCAAGCGGCTTTGGTCGTAAAGCGGCCGGTCCGCTTGGTCTTTTATTTTCTGGGTAAAGCGGATGATTTCGGTCATGAACTGATCGGCATCGTAAGCGTTATGTTCTATTTTTTTGAGCTTGGCTTCCCATTCGCCGGTCATGGCCGCAGACTTAAGCCTGTCGTCGGCGATGATGGCAATCAGATGCCGTCCCGATTCGGTGCTGACCAAGGTCTTTTTTTGCCGCTGGATGTAGTTCCGCCTGATTAACACCTCGATGATCGAGGCGCGGGTTGCCGGTGTGCCGAGGCCTTTTTCTTTTAGCGCTTCCTTGAGTTGTTCGTCGTCGCAGGTTTTACCGGCCGATTCCATGATGCTCAGCAAGCTCGCTTCGTTATACGGCTTGGGCGGCGTGGTTTTGCCGGGGTTTATCGACGGCTGATGCGGGCCGGTTTCGCCTTGTACAAAGTTGGGCAGGATTTTCGACTCTTTATCGGACGTCTTTGACGCATCATTTTTATACAAGACCTGCCAGCCGGGCGATTCGATAATGGTGCCGGTGGTTTTGAACTTTACAGTGGAAGATTCACCTTTTAGCCCCCCTTCACTCCGGCCCTCTCCCGATGGGCAAACCTCGCCCAGAACCGTGGTAATTTGTTTGATACAGGGCGGATAAAACGCCGCAATAAAGCGCTGGACTATCGCTTCGTAAACTTTGGCGTCGTTACCCGACAGCGAACCCGGCAATGCGGTCGTAGGAATGATGGCATGGTGATCGCTGACTTTGGCGTCATTGAAGATGCGGCTGCTCAAGGCCAGTTTATCGAGATCGAGCGGCTCAATCTGCCGCTCGAATCCAGATCGTAATTTTTCCAACAAGGGCTTCATGCCCGGCTTCATATCGTTGGTTAAACAACGGCTGTCGGTACGCGGATAGGTAACGTGTTTTTTCTCGTATAACTGCTGGGCGGCGCTTAAGGTTTGATCCGCAGTCAGGCCGTAGCGAATGCTCATGTCTTTTTGCAGATCGGTCAAATCGTACAATAACGGCGGGCTGAGCGTTTCCTTTTTGCCCTTGACCTCGGTAATACGGAAATCCCGGCCCGAGATTTGGCTTAACAGGGCTTCCGCATCGGCTTTGCAGTCGAAGCGCCCGCCGACATATTGAAAATCGGCGTCCCGGTACAAGGTGTGCAATTCCCAGAAATCCTTGGGTATGAAACCGGCGATGTCCGCATCTTTTTGCACGATCAGCGCCAGCACCGGCGTTTGCACCCGGCCTATCGTCCATAAGCCGCCCTGCCCGCCGAACTTGAGGGTGTACAGCCGGGTGGCATTCAAGCCGACGATCCAGTCCGATTCGCTACGGCATTTGGCCGCGCGATAAAGTCCGTCGTAGGCATGGCCTTCCTGCAACGTTGCAAAACCCTTGCGTATCGCATCGTCGGTTAGAGAGCTGATCCACAGGCGTTTAAACGGTTTTTGCAGGCACTCCGCCCAGGACAGAATGTACCTGAAAATCAACTCCCCTTCCCGTCCGGCATCGGTCGCGCAGATGATTTCGTCGGCTGCCTTGAACAAGTGTTTGATGGTGTTTAGCTGTTTTTGCGCCGAGGCATCGCCCCTGGCTTTTAAGCCGAATTGCTCCGGAATGATCGGCAGGGATTCCAACGACCAGCGTTTCCAGGCGGGGTTATATTCATCCGGCTCTTTCAGTTCGACCAGATGGCCGAACGCCCAGGTAATTTGGTAGCCGTTGCCCTCAAAATAACCGTCGCGCTTGTTGCTGATGTTCAGGCATTTGGCTATGTCGCGGGCGACTGAGGGTTTTTCGGTCAGGATGACTTTCATGATGCTGGAATGGTATTTAAAAAATTATCACCACGAAGACACGAAGAGCACGAAATTTTATTGCTTCGTGCTCTTCGTGTCTTCGTGGTGAATAAACACTCTTTAGTCGCCTGTCGTCAAAGACGCGTTACTTGATAATCTTGTAACACGGCAAATATTTCTTGCCCGGCAATTTCATCCGGTGTTGCTCAACAAATGAGCTCAACAGGGAATCCATCAATGCCATGATGTCCTCATCGCCGCGAATTTCGAAATGACCGTATTGTTCGATCGCGCGTATACCCTCGTCTTTTACGTTACCCGCCACGATGCCGGAAAACGCCCGGCGCAGGTTGGCGGCGAGCTGGTGATTTTCCTGATCTTTATGCAAGGCCAGATTTCTCATGTTGTCATGGCTGGGCATAAACGGCTGTTGAAACACATGGTCGATCTTAAGCTGCCAGTTGAAATAGTAGGCATCGCCTGTTTCTTTACGAAATTGCCGCACCTGCTGGATGCCCGACAGCATTTCTTGGGCGACCAGCACCGGATTATCGATAATGATTTTGTAGCGCTGCTGCGCGGATTTGCCCAGGGTGCCGGCTATAAACCGGTCGATTTCCTTGAAGTAATCTTCCGAACTGTCAGGCCCGGAAAATATCAGCGGAAACGGCATGTCGTTATTCTCAGGATGCAGCAGGATACCCAGTATATAAAGGATTTCCTCCGCGGTGCCCGCGCCGCCGGGAAACACCACGATGCCATGCCCGGTACGGACAAAAGCTTCCAGGCGTTTTTCAATATCCGGCAGGATCACCAGATCGTTGACAATCGGATTCGGCGATTCGGCGGCAATAATGCCGGGTTCGGTTATCCCCAAATACTGGCCGTTTTTTATCCGCTGCTTGGAGTGACCGATAGTGGCTCCTTTCATCGGGCCTTTCATCGCGCCCGGACCGCAGCCGGTGCAAATATCCAAACCGCGCAGCCCCATCTCGTGACCGACCGTCTTGGTGTAATCGTATTCCTTACGGCTGATTGAATGCCCGCCCCAACACACCACCATTTTTGGCGTGGTCATCGGCCGCAGGATTTTGGCGTTGCGCAAGATGTGGAACACGGCGCTGCTGATGCCGTCCGAGCTGTTCAGGTCAAACATCGGATTATTATTGATCTCGTCACTGACGTAGATAATGTCACGCAGC
>DAINRH010000010.1:24948-26433 GCA_036741905.1 Methylobacter sp.
AAAGGCATGGGCGGGAGCTGACTTGACATCCAGCTTAATACCGCGCTGCTCCTGGACTACGCGTATCTCAAAATCGGGATAGCGTTCCAGCAATTCCTTGCCGTCATCCATGGTGCTGCCGCAATTCAATACCGCAAGCGAGCAATTGCGGAACAGCCGGTACAATCCGCCCTGGCTGGTATCGAGCAACTTGGTTACTTCGGCCTTGGACAGCACATCCAGACGGCCTTCGGGGGTGATGCGCGCATCAACGACTTGATGGTGTTTCATGATCTTCCTGTTAGTTATGTCAGCGTGATTAACGGTTGTATTTGGCGGTAGTCACAGCATGTCGATTCATTCGGCATTCAGCGATCTACAGATATTCTTTAGCCTGGGTTAACTATCATGGGCTATAAAAATGAACTCGATCGCTAAAAAAATGCCGCTCATCGGTTTTGCGCTGCTGCTCGGCGCCTGCGCCCATTATCCGCAGCACTATGCGTATTATCCCGGTAATGTTGCTTACAGCAGCGGATATACCATTATGCACAGAAACTATTACGGCGAAAGACCGGATCGCTATGATCATGGCTATCGTCAAGGTAATAGCTATTCTCCACCTCATGACCACCATGATCAATACAGTATTCAGCGCCACTGGGGCAATGGCCGGCAGGAATACCGTCACCAACATGACAGAGGCGACGATCGTCCTTTTAGCTACGGAAACGGTCGCCAACATAACGATGACAGAGACAGCCGTCGCGATAACTTCGAGCGAAGAAACCGTCGTTAACGTTTTTTTGCCAATATTTAGTACCCCTGTAGCTCGCTTTTTTCGTGTTTTTTGTGCCTTTCGCGGACTACGTTTTTTTATTAGGCACGCACAAGAGAACGCTATTTTTAGCGGAATCTTTAGTGCTTTTATCGCTATTGGAAACACCGCATTCTAAATTATCAATGGCTATACTGGGCATTAGCCTCTATAATGCAGCCCTTAGTAGACAGCACTCCGCACAAACGCAAGCTGTCTACTTACGTTTTGCATGTTATTCAGCACTTTTCAGAAATTCCATTCGCTTTTCTCCTTAAAATTGCCCGGCATGATTTGCAATCAAACATTTTTCATTGATTTATATAGGTAATTTTATGGCAACAGGTACTGTTAAGTGGTTTAACGAAGCTAAAGGTTTCGGTTTTATTTCACCTAGCGATGGCAGCGCAGACGTGTTCGTACACTTTTCCGCAATCGCCAGCGACGGCGGTTACCGCACCCTGGCTGAAGGCCAAGCGGTTAAGTTCGATGTAGAATCAGGCCCTAAAGGCCCGCAAGCATCACAAGTAAGCGCCGCTTAAAACCCGCCTTACTGTCCAACACCCAACCCCGCCTTCGATAATTAGCGGGGTTGTGGCATAACCGGATCATCCGGCCAATCAACTCACCCCCTAATTTAGGACATGTCTTTTGAAACGAATTTTTGTAGGAAACTTACCTAGCGAAGC
>DAINRH010000010.1:26443-43397 GCA_036741905.1 Methylobacter sp.
TGAAGAAACTGTACAGGCTTTATTTTCTGAATACGGCAAAGTCCGCTCCATTCAGCTTGTTTCCGATATATTTAGCGGAAAATGCCGGGGCTTCGGCTTTATCGGAATGGAAGGTCACGAAGCAAGAGCCGCGATAGCCGCGCTAGACGGCAATCTGTATTGCGGAAAACCTTTAAAAGTTAAATTTGAAGATACGACTGCCGGTAAAAATGGCAGACGCCATTAAAATATTAACCGCTCGAGCAGCACAGCACTATCCCCCGGTTATTCAACTGCCTTAGCCGCACGGCAACAGGGCGTTGTCACAACTTGATTATCTAGATTAATCCGCCCGGCGGATTAATTTGAATGGACTTATACTCCGCAAAGATAGACAACAGCAAGGCTGCATTAATACAGCCGAGCTCTGGGCGACCTTCTTCACCGGTCGCCCCCAATTCCGGGCAACAATCGTATCCGTTCTCCCCTTCATCTATTTGCGGTTTTTTCAAGCCACAATCGAATATCTCAATCGATTAATTGAGCCGTCCCAAGCCCGCCGTATTCAAGCAAATAAAGCTTGACAACGAATTCCTAAAGCAACCTTTTCCACAAGCGCGCTCAATACACTTTTGTTTCAGCCGCATACCTGTAAAAGCTCAGCCCGCTTATGGAAAAACACCGCTAAAATTACTTTTACGCAAGCTAAGTCATTGATACTTTATGCGGTATTTATAGCGAACCGCAGGCTGTCCATAATCTGACCAATCTAACAAAAAAGCTTAAGAAGTGAATAGTTAGGTCGCTTATTTCCAGCTTATCCACAAAGTTATCCACAGAAAATGTGGATAACCTTGGCCAGTAAAAGAGCCTCCCTTTGTATCCTAGAAACCGCCGTTAATCCGCGACAAGCTTGTTATCGCCACTCTCCAAATCGAGCGGCATGTCAGCCATCCCAACGCTTAAAAATCAAAGAGGTGTTGATACCGCCGAAAGCAAAATTATTACTCATCACATAGTCGCAATCGAGTTTGCGGACATCCTCTTTGATGTAGTCCAGCCGGGCGCATTCAGGGTCAATATTATCGAGATTGGCCGTGGCATGAAACCAGCCTTCATTCATCATATTAATTGCCACCCCGGCCTCCAGCGCGCCGCAAGCGCCCAGCGTGTGGCCGGTAAAGCTTTTCAGCGCGCTGATCGGGGTTTTATCGCCGAATACCGCCGCGGTCGCATGGCTTTCGGCGACATCGCCGTGACCGGTTGCAGTGCCGTGCGCACTGATGTAACCGATCGCGGAGGCATCAAGCCCGGCATCCTGCAAAGCCAGACGCATCGCAACCTGCATGCTGCCGCTGTTAGGCTGGGTGACATGCAGGCCGTCCGAATTGCTGCCGAACCCCACCACTTCGGCATGGATATGAGCGCCGCGCGCCAAGGCATGTTCCAGTTCTTCCAATATCAACGTACCCGCGCCCTCGCCGATGACCAGACCGTCGCGGTCGCGATCGAAAGGCCGGGGACTTTTATCCGGCGACTCATTACGCAGACTGGTTGCAAACAAAGTGTCGAACACTGCGGCCTGAATCGCCGATAGTTCTTCGGCGCCGCCCGCCACCATCAGTTTTTGCAAGCCGAACTTTATCGCCTCATAGCCGTAGCCTATGCCCTGACTGCCCGAAGTACAGGCGCTTGAAGTTGTGTAAATCCTGCCGTTGATGCCGAAGAACAGGCTGATATTGACCGGCGCGGTATGGCTCATCATCCTGATATACGAAGTGGCATTCAAGCCGCCGGCGGCATGATTGATCAGCATATTGCCGAACTCGGCGATTGCATCGGGGCTGCCCGATGAGCTGCCGTAAGCAATGCCCGTCTGTCCGCTCTTAAGGCAATCGTCATGCAACAAACCGGCATCGCCAAGCGCCAGTTCGGTTGCGCGAGTCGCCATTAAGGCGACGCGGCCCATGCCGCGGACTTGCTTACGCGAATAATGCTCAGGCCGGATGAAATCGACCGGCCCTCCCAGGCGGGTATTCAAGCCTTGGTACTTATCCCAATCCTGCATGAATTTAATGCCGGTCGACTTGTTTTTAAGGCGCTCGGCGACTTGCGGCCAGTCGTTGCCTATCGGCGAAAGCCCCGCCATGCCGGTCACCGCCACGCGCTTCAACATAAGCCGCCGTTAACCGAAATAACCTGCCGGGTCACGTAAGCGGCATCCTCGGACATTAAAAAAGCCACGACCGCCGCGACTTCCTTGGGGCTGCCGACTCTGCGCGCCGGAATCATTTTTTTGATTTCTTCCAGCGGCAACTCGTGGACCATCTCCGTATCGATAAGGCCCGGCGCCACGCAATTGACGGTGATGTCGCGCTTTGCCAACTCCAAAGCCAGCGCTTTGGTCGCACCGATAATGCCGGCTTTTGCGGCGCTGTAATTGACCTGGCCGCGGTTGCCCATCAGGCCGGAAACCGAAGATAAGGTGACGATGCGTCCGGGCTTGCGACGCCTGACCATCGGCATCACCACCGGTTGCAAGACATTGTAAAAACCGTCCAGATTGCTGTGAATCACGCTGTCCCACTGCTCGCCGGTCAGCGACGGAAAGGCGTTATCGGCCGTGATCCCGGCATTACAGACCACGCCGTAATAAGCGCCGCGGCTGTCAATATCCTGATTGAGTTGCTCGCTGCATTGCGCGCGGTCGGCGATGTCAAATTGCAAAATCCGGGCTTGCCGCCCCAGCTGTTCGATTTCCGCCGCAACGTCCTCGGCCTGCATACGCTGGCTGCGGCAATGGATGACCAAATCAAAACCCTGTTTAGCCAGATATAACGCAATCGCTTTACCGATGCCCCGGCTGGAACCGGTCACTAAAACAGTTTTATTCATAATATACTCATGTGTTGTTTCAATACTTCATCTCGCTATCCAGACCTTCCAGGTTTTAAAAACCTGGAAGGTCTAACTCGCAACGATTTCGATAAATCTTCATCGGTCAAACGTTTACGAGCGTACTGCGCGGGAACGAGGCGCTTATATCAGTGTGTTTACCGGAGGCTGATAAACATTAAGGTTGGCCGTGACTTCCACGCCCTCCCCCATAATCCGGCAGTCAAAAACCCCCAAGCCGTCATCTTGTATAATTTTCTCCGCCCGTATCGTTAACCTTGCGCCGACCTTAAACGCCGCAACATTACTGCTGTAGCGCCGGGTTCCCAGCAGAAAACCCATCCGTATCGGCTCGTTGGCCTGTCTTGCCTTTATCCCGACATACGCGGCTATCGTTTGCGCCATATATTCAATCCCGGCCCAGGCAGGAACGGTTTGATCGTCGCCGAACAAGCCATCGCCGCGCACCATCAGTTCGGCAGTCAAGCCCTGATCGTCATAATCGATGATGCGATCCAGCAACACCATGTCGCCGGTATGCGGAATCACGTCGGCAACATCGATCATGCCCGCTCCAGCACAATGGACAGGTTATTACCGCCGAAAGCAAAAGAGTTGCTTTGGCAAGTGTTAATTCTACGCCCCAACATTGCGCCTTTTTTAACCAGATTTAACTCAGGCAGCGCAACATCCGGTTCATCATCGTTAATGTTCGCTATCAACGCGCCTTGATCGTCGTCATGAGTCAGCAGCAACCAACAAAAAGCCAATTCCAATGCCGCCGCAGCGCCCAAGGCATGCCCGGTCATCCCCTTACTGGAACTCGCCGCCACTGTCGATCCGAACAATGCGTTGACCGCTTTGCTTTCCATCGCATCGTTCAATACCGTGGCCGTGCCGTGCAGATTCAGGTAATCGATCTGCGCCGCTGTTTTGCCCGCATCGTCCAGCGCCTGTTGCATGGCCCTGATCACATCGGTCGCATCCGGGTCGGGGGCGGCAAAATGATAAGCGTCGCTGCTTGCGCCTATGCCTTGCAAAATGACCGGCCCCGGCTCTTTACTCAATACAAAAAGACTGGCCGCTTCGCCGATATTGATGCCGTCCCGATGCGCGCCGAACGGCTTGCACAACCCGGTGCTGATCGATTCCAGCGCCGCAAAGCCATTGACGGTCAAACTGCACAAACTGTCCGCTCCGCCGACAATAACGGCATCGCAGATGCCCTGCCCGATCAACCGGCGCGCCGACGCAAACGCCTTGCCGCTGGAAGAACAGGCTGTGGAAATCGTATAGGCAGGCCCTTGGATACCGATAAAATCCGCCAAAAAATCCGCCCCGGCGCCCATTTGCTGCTGCTTGTAATGGAACTGATCCGGCAAGACGCCGTGTTTAGCCCAATACGCCAACGCCAGCTCGGTATTGCGAACCCCCGATGTGCTGGTGCCCAGCACAATGCCGATACGATCGGCGCCGAACCGGGCGATCATGTCATGCACCGTTTGTTCGATTTGGCTTAATGCCGCCAGCAACAGGCGGTTATTCCGACAATTGTAAATACCTTCAATCTCCGGGAGGCCAACAGAAACGGCACCGACAAAACAGCGAGTCCCGAACTCATCGCTAACGGATAATCCCGACCGGTCGCCGGCCAGCAGGCGCGTCAGTACTTCGGTTTTGCTGTTGCCGACTGCGCACAGTAAACCCAAATCATTCAGGTATAAGGTCATAACTTATGGTTTTAATATTCAAGCGGTAATTGTACTGGAAATTGACCAGCTCGACGGCCTTAGGCCAAACCGGATCGGGAGATACATAATTAACTTCGACCTGTTTTTTATCGCTGATATATAAAAAGCGTTTTTTACCGGATTGTTCCAAGCGCCATCCGGCCGGAAGGTTCTTTTGCAGTTCGGCAATCGGCCAATAAACCAGTTGCAGATCGGTAATGATGAATTCCGGATTGACCGACTCCGGTAATAGCGGGCTTTTATCGGAGACTATGGCGTGTCCGTCGTAGCTTAAATTGAACAGGCTCAAGCCGTCATTACTGAGCCCGGCCATCGCGATATGTTTTGCGTCCAGTTCCAGAACAGCTAATAAGGATTCCTGCCTATCCGCCCACACTGCGTTTATTTGCTGCACGATGCGCCTGGCCGGGCCTAAGGGCTGTGCGATCGGCATCAGTTCCGGTTTAACGGTCACTGGCTCCGGCTGCATCGGCGCACAGCCGGACAGCCAGAGTAAAAACATCGCACTTATAATTTTGATGCCGAAACCAGCACCACAGGCAACTTTCGAACAAAGTAGAACGGAGTTCGTTCGAAACGTTGCGAGCCAGACCTTCCAGGTTTTTAAAACCTGGAAGGTCTCTATACCGATGCGTTTCCCGCCTAACGTCAGGCAAGGGACTGCCGGAATGAGAAAATTATGTATAACGATGAACACGGCCAGTGGGAACGAGAAAAAAATCAACCCCGGCATAATTCAACCAGCGTATCCAACCTCGGACGCGCATTTTTGACGTAAGGATTATTTTCATCCCAGGCATAACCGGCCAGTATCGAACTGATCATCGCCTTAACTTCCGGTTGTTGCCGTGGATGAAAAATCACATCCTGAAAACGGCCGTCATACCAGGCATCGACAAACACCCGGAACGTATCGACGCCCCGCTGCAAGGGTTCGGCGTAATCCTGCCGCCAGTCCACCGGTTCATTATTAAATTGCCTGACCAACACCTCCGCAGCCAAGCTGGCCGACTTCATCGCAATGGTAACGCCGGATGAAAACACCGGGTCCAAGAACTCGCCGGCATTGCCTAATAACGCATAGCCTTTACCGTACAAGCTTTTTACATTGGCGGAATAGCCGACGATGGTGTTGATTTTTTCATCGAACACAGCGTTCTGAAGCAATGCGCTCAAACTGGGGTCTTGATTGATGATGTCCTGCAAGGCTTGGTCGTTATTGTCCCAGCCCTGAAGAAATTCCGGTTCCGCAACCACGCCGACGCTGCTGCGTCCGTTGCTGAACGGAATCAGCCAATACCAGACATCCTTATGCTCGGGATGCACGGTGATCCGGATTTTGTTCCGGTCGAATCGCCCTTCCCCGATCCGGTCTTCGATATGCCCGAACAAGGCTTGCCTGACCGGAAACCCGGAAGGCGATTCCAAATCCAGCAACTTGGGCAAGATACGCCCGAAACCGCTGGCATCCAGCACAAAGTCGGCCCGGTAGGTTATGATCTCGCCTTGGTTGTTGCGCACCGTCAATTCAGGCCGGTCGGCGGAAAAATCGACCGCCGTCACCTCCATCTGCCACCGGATATCGACGCCCATGCGCACCGCTTCATCGGCCAGCAACTTGTCGAACCGGCCGCGCTGCACCTGAAACGTGGTGCCCATGCCGGGGCTGAATTTGTCTTCAAAGGAAAACTCGGTATGCAGGTCTTGGTATACGAAAGACGCGCCGTTTTTATACTGAAACCCGGCGTCGACCAACGCATCCAGCATCCCGGCCTGCTGTATGAATTCCATGCATTGCGGCAACAAACTTTCGCCGATACTGAAGCGCGGAAACAGCTGCCGCTCCAGAATGGTCACTTTAAAACCCCGGTTTTGCAGCAATGCCCCGGCGATACTCCCGGAAGGCCCGGCGCCGATGATGATAATTTCGCCTTTATTAATTGTCATATTGATTTTTATACTCCTTAATTCTACTTTGTCAGATTATACGTAAGCTCGTCATACCCGCCGGGAAGCGGGTATCCAGTGCCATGGATGGTAAGCGTTAATCCATCCATGGCGCCTGGATTCGCTACGCGCTCTAACGGGTCCGGCAATCCATGCCGGAATGACGATATTGAATTATTGTATTCATGAAATCTGACAAAGCAGAATTAAACGATGCCCGATAAAAAATTTACCCTGCCTATCGGGTTCTGTTATTTACCACGAAGACACGAAGTTTATGTTTTTTCTTCGTACCTTCGTGGTGAGTAAACCACCTTAAGCCCGATCAACGGCGCGCTGAGCAGCGCCGTTACAATTCCGGCAGTTACCGTAAAACCGAAGGCATGCACGATCTCGGTGGAACTTATCGCCAACAAGCCGAACGCCAGCAAGGTCGTCAATGCCGACAGCGTAACCCCCAGCGAGGTGCTGGCGCGTCGGTCTCCGGCCATAAAAAAGAACAAGCCGTAATCGACGCCGATGCCCAACACCAACAATAACGCAAACAGGTTGAACAGACTGAACAACTGATCGAACCAGCCCAGCATCGCTAACGAAACCGCCAGCGCCGCAACCGGCACCGACATGATGGTTGCGCCGTTGCGCCAACCGAACTTAAGGCCCAAGCCCAGCGAGGCCAGACAGAAAGCAACCAGCAACAAGCCGCCGGCCCTGACCCGATAACGCGCAAACAGTGACGACACCGACTCGACCTGATCTACCCAGGTTACGCCCGGCAAATCCTGTAACGCCGTTAATACGTTCATATCCTTGATACCGATTAACGCAACCGTGCTTTGACAACGGCTCTGTGCGCAGCCCAGCCACAACTGCAGCTTGGTTTCATCGGCAGTCGCCAGCCATTCGGGCAATGCCAATGTATTCCGTTCAGCCTGGGCAAACTGCTTGAGTTCGGCTTGCACCGCCGTCCGGTCGAAGCCGAGATCGGTCATGTAGCGTTCAAGCAGGCCTGAATCATACAGCGTGCTCTTTAACAGCCGGTAGTTTTGCTGCTGCCGGTCCGCATCGGGCCAATAGTTGCTCAAGCCCTCATAAGCTGTCAGCGCTTTTTGCTGTTTCAACGCATCCAGACGGTTAAGCAGTCTTTGTTCATTTTGATGCCAGTCGGCTTGATCCTTGCCCGACACCAGAAAAAACTGATTATCGGGACTCATCGGAAATAACGAACGGATTTTATCGGCAGTGCGAATTAACTCGGCCGGCGGCGATTGCAGCAAGCGCACATCATCCTGCGGCGTCAGCCGCCACAGACCGCCTGCAACAAAAACCGCCAGCAGCAAGCTTAAGACGCGCCGGTGTTTAAATACCCAAAGCGGCCAACGTTGTTCCCAATAGCTAGTCAGTTTAAGTATGCCCGGCTGATGATCGAAGGTGAACCCGGTTAACAGCAACGGAAACAGCAGCACCACCGTCAGCCATGCGACCAGCAAACCCATCGCGGAAAATAACGCCACTTCCTGCAAGCCCGGAAACGGCGAAAAACCCAAGCCCGCATAACTTAACAGGTTGCTTGCCAGCCCTAAAGACAGTCCCGGCAAAATAAACTTTAGGCCTTTTCGGGGATTCCAGTCCTTCTCGCCGAAACTGTCGCACAAAAAATGCTGCGCATAGTCGTCGGCGACTCCGATCAAGCTGGCCCCGAACACCAGCGTAAGAATATGTATCTTGCCGAAAAACAGCACACAGATAACCAACGCGGCAAGCAGGCCGCTGCCTATCGCGAGGCTCGATAACAGCAACGGCCTGACGCTTCGGAAAGTCGCCCACAGCAACACGATAATACCGAGGCTCGAACCGACGCCGACCGTGGAAATTTCCTGTTTAGCCGATTGTGCGCCATGCGCGGTAAACAACGCCATGCCGGAAACCAGCAACTCGCCGCCGGCCGCTTTGACTTGCCCGGTGGCGCTGTCAACCAGGCTCGACAAGGTTTCCAGCTTATCCAACTGCAACCGTTCATCCTGTAAATCGGTCAATAACAACGCCCAAAACCGCTGCCGGTCGGACAACACGACGATGCCCTGCTCCAGATTCAGCTTGATAGGATTTTGCGCGCTGAAATAACGGCCAAACAGCAACGACGGATCGCGTTCCAGATCGGCCGCCTGCATCTGCCCGATGGGACTGTTCAGTATTTCCAGGTTTTGCCTGATTAACTGATCGGGATTAGCCGCCAACAGGGCTTGCGTTTGCGTATCCAACAGCTGATAACGATAAGGAAACAACTGTTGATACTGCTGGATATAGTGTTGCTGCGGAAACTCCAGCAGCACCTTGCTAAACAATCCACTCTGTTCCAGTTGCCGCTTGAGCTTTTGGGCATGAGCAATCGCTTCCCCGGACGTCATAGCGCCCGCCAGCCAGATCACTTTCCGGTTCGACAGCTGATTATGCTGCCTTGTGGCTTTGGCGATGTCCGGCTGCTGCTCGCCGGTCGGCAATAACGCTAAAAAGCCGGTTTCCAGCCAGTCTTCGGTCAATGCTTGGCCGCCGAGAATACCGATAACCAGCATTCCGGCCAGCCACAGCGCTGCGGTCGGCTTAGGGTGATAAACGTTCAAAATCGGCTTGTTGCTCGTCGGTTAACTGTGCAGGATGGGTGATGTTGTCGAAAGTAATACGAGTGATATTGCCCCCCGCTTCGCGTATTTCCAATTCGCGCAGCTCGGTGTCGCCGGATAACAGCAGCGTGCTGATGACTTTTTTCAGCATCTCGTCCTTGGGTGTTAGCACCAATTGCCAAGCTGTTTTTTGATCGATTGCGGTCACGCTAAAGCCATCGGTCAACGCCGCCAAGTCGCCGCCGAGCATGGCCTTGAAAACCTTGCCGAAAGCCGTCGGCACCGCTTGCTCGCCTTGTCCTGTCAGCAGCTTCGAGTCATTGACTAACAACAATGAAACAACCGGCGTCAGGGTTTTCCAGATAACGCCCTTGTTTTTGTCGTAGGTAAAGGTGCCCGTCGAGATTAACGGCTTGTGCAATACCTTCAGCTGTTTTTGCTGATGAAAGTCGCCTTGGGTGATCGGTGTTTTTGCCAATCGCGCGGTAATTTGAGCTAATACATCGTCAGAATAACGTTGACTTCGGATATGATCGGTAATAACTTCCCGAAACATAAACTCATCGTTCCCACGCTCTGCGTGGGAATGCAGCCTGAACCGCTCTGCGGTTCGGGACGCCGGAGCGTCCCTGACTGGGTTACCACGCAGAGCGTGGGAACCATAAGCGGAAGTTATTATTGATGGAGTCCGTAGCAACAAAAAAAACAGAAATAACGTTTTTAAGAAAGTAGTCGAGATAGTGCGACAGCGTAATCCAGTGCTGTTCTTGCTAAACATATAACTCAACCGCCAAATAATGAAAATATACAATCTACACGCACTATTTAAGCTTAAGCTTTAATTCAGTTATATACGCCGTTAGCGCACTCTGCATAACTTCCACATAGTTACTTTCTACGCCTGTTTGAAAATTATCTGAGATCTTGACTGATATATTTTTTTCATCGGTTACCTCGTTATTTTTAATGACAATATCAGTTGTAATTTCTGTACTTAAAGTGATTGCCAAAAATCCAGGATTCATCCATGACCATAGCTTATTTATTTTCACATCAGCAATATAGGCATTATCAGTAATCTGTTCTTTCTTGTTAAGAACACTATAGCCCTTTTCAATAAAGGCCTGTTTAAGGGCAGCAGTTATCAAGAATTCCACTGTCTTTCCTTCTGGCAAAAGAATATCTCCTAGCCCCATACCATAACCGCTTCTTTTGCGTGCAATGGCACGTTGCTTTATTTTGTCGCCCTGTTCTTCCGATGGGTCTAGTGATGGTGTGCTAGGCACAGGTGGTTTTACTTCGAACACTCGCAGATCTGTTACAGAATTAATGTAAATTTCTTTGCCATTCGATTTGGAAACCTCCCCAGATGCTGGCATAGGAACATCTATAATCGCTCGGCTGGTGGCGCAGCCACTAAGAAAAAAAACACTGGTAAAAACTGCAACTATTAGTAGCCTAAACTTTGAATTCATTGTTTTTCCATTTAATTAAAGAATTGATTTTTGTGTATATCTTAAGACGAAAAAGACCCTGCCAGTTTTTTGAGAGTTAACACATCCAAGCTACCCCCAATTTTTCAAACAAAATCCTCGGCGATGCAAAGCACATTTCCTTGGTTGCTAAATCGACAGCCACCTGAACGCTATGGCCTTTGGTCAGCCTTAAGCCTGTGTGTTTATCGGTGATCAGGTAGTTTATTTTCAGGCGGTTTTCCCATTCGACGATTTTGGCTGTTACCGTAATGATCTGCCCGAATAGCGCCGGTTGCGCATAACGGATGCCGAGATCGATGACCGGCCACGCATAGCCGGAATCGCGCATTTGCGGATAGTTGTAATCGATTTTTTCCAGCAGCGCGCAACGGGCGATTTCAAAATACTTGGCGTAATGCCCATGCCAGACCACCTCCATCATGTCGACATCATGGAAGGGGATTTGCAGGTCGATTGAGGTTTGATGAATCATTATATTCTCCGACCCGTGCGACGCAGCGCGCCTGGACTGCATTCCCACGCGGCGCGTGGGAACGAGAAGATGAGAGGCTTGGCCTTAATCATACAAATCCCAATGCTGTTTTCCGATCAACGCCAAACACAACCGCAACTCCTGCTCCAACGCCCGATCGGCAGTCAAAAACAAACTATGCTCCCGCAGTTGCCCAACAGTCTTTTGCAAAGCAGGACTTAACGCCGAGACATTACCCCGCAACTCAACACCCTGAACAACCGCAAGCAATACAGCCACCGCAACCTGCTCGGTCAACTCCAGAATACGGATGCAATCCCGTGCGGCTATCGTGCCCATGCTGACTTTATCCTGGTTATGGCATTCGGTGGAACGGGAAAACACGCTGGCAGGCATGGTCAGTTTAAGCGCCTCCGCGGTCCAGGCGGACACGGCTATTTGCAAGGCTTTGAAGCCGTGGCTCAACACCGCTTGCTCGCCAACAGCGCCGGACAGATTGGCGGGCAGGCCGTTATTGAATTTGGGGTCCATCAACTGCGCCATTTGCCGGTCCATTAAATCGGCCAGATTGGCTACGGCGGTTTTCAAGCTGTCCATCGCAAAGGCGATATGGCCGCCGTAAAAATGGCCGCCATGCAGAACATGTTCGCCTTCGGCATCGATAATCGGGTTGTCGTTGGCGCTGTTTAATTCGGTTTCGATAAACTGCCTAAGCCACGGCAATGAATCTTCCAGCACGCCGATGATATGCGGCGCGCAGCGCAACGAATAGCGATCCTGCAAGCGGGTATCGTGGCGCGGCGCACTGCGCCGCAACTGCAAATCCGCGCGTATCCGCTCGGCGACGCGATTTTGTCCGGGATGCGGCTTGACCGAAAACAGCTTTTCGTCAAAGTGGTAGGCATTGCCTTTTAAGGCGACCGAGGCCAGACTGGTGATGCGCGTCGCCAGCCGGGATAAATACTCGGCGCGTTGATAGGCCAAACAGGCGATGCCGGTCATCGCGGCCGTACCGTTCATAATCGCCAGACCTTCTTTGGGTTTTAAGGTCAACGCTTCGATATTAAGTCCGGCAAAAACCGTTTGCGCGGCTTGACGCTCACCTTGATAAAGCACGTCCCGTTCGCCGGCCAGCACTGCCGCGACATAGGATAACGGCGTTAAATCGCCGCTGGCGCCGACCGAACCTTCCTGCGGAATCAACGGCAGAATGTCCCGCTTTAATAATTCAGTCAGCTGTTTCAATAGCTTGTAGCGCACGCCCGAGTAACCGCGCGCCAGGCTGGTCAATCGCGCCGCCAAAATAGCCCGCGTTTGTTGCGCATCGAAATGATCGCCCAATCCGCAGCCGTGGAAGGTGTAGAGTTGCCGGGGCAGTTGCTCGACCAGATTCAGCGGAATGGACACCGTGCAGGATTCGCCGTAGCCGGTGGTTACGCCGTAAACAAAGCCTTCTTCCTTTAACAAGGTATCGATAAAGCGCGCGCCTTTGTTGATGCGCTCAATAAATTTCGGTTGCCTGCCTAACTCAGCCTGCGCGTGTTGGTTGGCTATTTGGCAAACGTCTTCAATGGTCAACGGCCTGCCATCGAAAACTACGGTATTTTTACTGTTCATTGACTCGCCAAAAATCGAAAAAGTTAAACCACTGTAACGGTTCCATTAAGCAGTAATGCTCCAGCCGCCCGGCATAACGCTGTATCGTTTGCTGCAAGGCTTGCTCGCGGGTTTTCCGAGGCAACGTCAATAGATCGCTGAAATGGTCGAAATAGATCACCTGCCTGCCCTGCTGTTTCAAGCAAAACAGCGTGTAAACCGGGCATTTAAGCAATGCGGCCAGGATAAACGGACCTTGCGGAAACGAAGCATCGTCTCCCAGAAACTTAGCCCGGCTCACCCGCGGATTCCGGCTGACCGGCGTCCGGTCGGCGGTAATAACGACCAATTCGCCGTTGTCGATTTTATCGCTCAACAGCATAGCCGTGGCAGCGCTGATGTCGGTTACCTGAATCAGGTTTAAGCCGCTGTTCGCGTTGGTTTGCCTGAGCAGGCGATTGAATTTTTCTGCATGTTTGGTGTGTACCAATACGTTAATGCGGGGAGCGTCGTCCAAATCCGCAATCACCCGACAGACTTCAAGATTACCCAAATGCGAGCCCAACAGGACTATGCCCTTACCCGATTTGACTTGGGCCAGCAATTCGTCGCGTCCTCTATAGCTTACGTCGGCACGCGACAACGCGCCAGACCAGGCCGCCAATTTGTCGATAATAGCGTTGGCAAAGCTGATGAAGTGCCGGTAGCTGTCCTTAAGGCTTCCGCTTAAGCCGGATGCAGGCGAAAGCCGCGCAACCCGCTTTAGATAAGCCCGACTGGCTTCCCGGCCCGGCTTGTTCGCCAGCCAGTAATAACTGACGACGGGATATAAAAACCACTGCAATACGGTGCGCCCGAACAACAGGTAAACGCGCAGCAAGAAACGCATGCCCCAAATCATGCTCCACTCGCCCATCTCTGCCCAATGCGAAGAGTTATTCATCGATGGCGCCTGTTAAGCAATTGCGGAATGCGTAACAGCATGCCGAAAAACAGTGTGGCATGGGTTTTCGAGATCAACACATTATCCCGCCATAACTTAAAATGCGATACGCCGTCGTAAGGGTAATTGACCTTCGTCGGTATGTTAATGACGTCCACGCCCTGCCAGTACAAGCGCACCAAAATGTCGATGTCAAAATCCATGCCTCCGGCTATGTCGGCAACACCGGATAAGACCTCGACTGCCGTTAACGGATACAAGCGAAAACCGCACATGCTGTCTGCAACCGCAAACGACAAGGTGTTGATCCATACCCATAGATTGGCGATAGTCCGGCCGTAAACACGGCTCTTCGGCGCGGTTTGATCGAACCGCGGTTGGCCTAAAATCAGCGCTTCAGGGTGCTTTGTCCCGGCGTCAAGAAACGCCGGAATGTCGTTAACGTCGTGCTGTCCGTCGGCATCGATCTGGAGCGCATGACTAAATCCCAAGGCCTGTGCCGCCTTAAAACCGTCCAGCACCGCAGCGCCTTTGCCGCCGTTTTCCGGACGGTTGATTAAAGTGAGCCAATCCGGCTCCCGTTCAGCACACTCTGCCAGAATTTGAGAACAACGCGCCGAGCTGCCGTCGTTAACCAGCAACGTCGGAATACCGAAGTGTTTTAATTTGGCAAGCACTTGGGGAATTGCGGCTTCGTGGTTGTAGACGGGAATGACGATGCAGGGTTTCATTCGTTACGAAACTCCGACAGGATTATTCACCGCGAAGAGCACGAAGGACACGAAGAAAAATAGTTTGAAAACTCTGGGTTCTTCGCGGTTATTCGTTCTTATATTGCATACTTTCACTCTATCTTATCCTCGTAAACCATGCGCCCCGAGCTATGCGTACCGCGCTCCGAGCTGAAATTAAAATACAGTTTTCCCGACGCTGTCTTCCAGTCCAGGGTCAGCGTTAATTGATCGCCGGGCTTTACAACTTGGGTAAACTTAACAACTTCCAACTGCGAAAACGGCTTATCGATAACAAAAAACAGCTTGCCGAAATGTTCGACCCAAGCCAGTTGCACCACGCCCGGTAAAATCGGGTAACCCGCAAAATGATCGGCAAAATACAGCAAATCTTCGGGTACCTTAAGGCTAAGCCGGACGCTTTCCGGCGTCATGTCAAGATTGACTGCTTGAGGCAATTTTCGGTTATCAAAGTCCAACAGGCTTGTTAACAGCAGCCGGTCGATTTTGCCCTGACCGGTTAACGGCATGGTGTTAACAAACAACCACTTTCTGGGCAACACCACGGCCTCAAACCATTGCTCAAACGTTTTGCGCAGCTGCCTGATCAGCCGGTTTCTGCCCTGGATTGCCAACTGCTCTAAACCCTGATGATTTAACACCATGACCGCCGCAACGACATCCCTGTGATTGCTTATTACCAACGCATGGGCTTCATCTATCCACGGCGCAGTCGTTAAGCGTTGTTCCAGCTCGGCCAAAGACAGGCGTTTTTCTTCGATTTTGACGATGCGGTCCGAACGCCCATGCAGCATGAACCGGCCATCGTCCAGCCGGGTGATTTGGTCGTCCAACCGACAACCTTGTTCCGTTTCCAAATAAGGCGAGTGCAGCAGCCAATTGCCATCGGGATTGCTTAAGGTGATACCGGCAAATAGCGTCCAAGCCTGATCCTGCCGCCGCCAGGCGATGCCGCCGGTTTCGGAGCTGCCATAGACTTCAATCACCGCCTGCCCGCCGCCGCTCAATATCTGCTGAGCAGCGCTCTCCGGCAACGCGCCGCCGGAACTGAAAATCGCCTTTAAATCTCTAATACCTTCCCAAGGCGATCGCTGATCCAGGCGTTTTAAATGCGCCGGGCTGGCAATCCAGTAAGCCGAACCCGGCTGAATGGCATTCACTAACGTTTCAGGATTGATATAAGCCTGACTATGAAAACACCGCCCTGACGAAAGCGGCCATAACACGCGAAACAACAAGCCGTAGATATGCTGATGACTAACCGTCGCCAACGCCGTTGCATCGCCCAGTTGTTCGCCCCACTGTTTTTCCAGCGCGGCGATTTCAAGCTGAAACTGGTTCAAGCATTTCGCTATCGGCTTGGCCCGACCTGTAGAGCCCGAGGTGAAAATGACCAGCTGTTTATCTAAAGGGTTTAACGGCGATAAAGACCGGCTGGAACTAACCGACGCATCCAGACAATAATCGAAACAGTCGCCGTTTTGCCAATCGCCGAGCAGCTGACAGTCCGGCGATAATTGCTCGGCAGTGCCGGGACGGTTATTGCCGGGTATCCAAATTTGTTTACCGGCATGCAGCAACGCAAATAACAGTACGGCAAACGGATAGGCGTCTTCGGTATACAAGGCGTAATGCCGGTAAGGTTGCGCCAGCAGTTTGTCGACCCGGCATTTAACCGCGTTCGCAAACTGCTTTGCCGAATAATACCGCCCGGCATGATAAGCGACAGGCGTATCCGGCCTTTGGGCAATCAAGCAATGGGACAGAGGCAACAGCTTATCTGACATGCTTCAGGGTTCTCATCCTGAACAGGTATTCGGCGGCGAATAAAATGCCCATCAACACATAGGCGATCAGACCGTTGTATAAACTCCAGACTTCCAGGCTGCACCAAAAGGCCGTTATCCAGGCCAGAGTGCCGTTAATAATAAAAAAAACGCACCACACTTGCGTCACGCGGCGGGTATAAATAACGCCTTCCGGCGGTAAATCGGGGTGTTGAAGACGGGCCAGACGCTCAATCAAACTGGGCGGCGAAAACAGGCTCCAGCCGAAAATAAACAGCATCAAGCCGTTGACCAGGATCGGGTAAAACAGCAACGTATTTAGTTGATTGCTCCACATTGCAAATACTGAGTAAGCGATGCCTGCAACCCATAACGGCATGCTCCAGTGTTTCAGCGAATAACTGGCCGCCAGTCTAACCAACAGCAACGCAATCAATAGCGCGGCTATTTTCCAGGGCTCGAAATAGTCTCTGCCGAAAAAAACCGCCAGCGGGTATAGCAGGGTTGATAAACCCATTATGCCGTTTACAAACCAACGCATCTTTATCTCGTTTTTCTCGTTCCCACGCGCTGCGTGGGAATGCCGTCAAGGCGCGCTGCGCCGCGAATCACAACCAATCCTCTGCTGGTTCCCAAGCTCCAGCTTGGGAACCCAGAAGGCGAAGCTCCAGCTTCGCGAGACGGGAAGCTGGAGCTTCCCGCACTGAATTCCCAA